>CAZNGD010000041.1:0-11493 GCA_964572295.1 uncultured Verrucomicrobiota bacterium | reverse complement strand
GCCGCCCCGGGGTCACGAACATACTGCGCCAGAATCGCGGCGAGCCCGGCCGCGTTGCCCAGATCAAATGCGTGCCCGGTTGTGCCTTCCACGATCAAGTCCGCGCAACAGCCCACGGCTCGGGAGACAACCGCCGGGCGACCCGAAGCCATTGCTTCATTGACCACCAGCCCCCACGTTTCGCCGGCATCCGATGGCAACACCAGCACATCCGCTGCGGCATACATTTCCGGCAGGCGCGATTGGTTGACAAAGCCCGCCATGACGGCCGCCACACCCAGTTCGCGCGTCGCCTGTTCGCATTCCGCGCGCAATTCGCCATCGCCCACCACGAGGACCTGGGCCTTTGCGCGCAAGTCTGGCGGCATCAGACCAACCGCGTGCAGTAAATCCAGCGGACGTTTTTTAGGAACGAGTTTGCCGCAAAACAAAAACACGGTGGTGTACGGCGCCAGCCCCAGCGCGGCGCGAATCGCGACGCGCCGTGCGGAATGTGCGGCCGCTTGCGAGGAAAAGAAATCGTTATCCACCACGTAGGGCGCCCAAAAAATTCGTTCTTCCGGACAACGATGAAAGCGATAAAAATCGCGATTCGCCGCGCCGATGGCCAGATAACCCGCATACTGTTGCAGCAGCAGACGGTGCAGGAGATGCTTCCATGACGCGCGTGATCGCAGCAAATTAGCTTCGCCGCGCACCAGGCAGGGGATGCCCAATCGGCGGCAAGCCAGAAGTGCTTGCAGGCAGGTTTTGACCACCCACCCATTCACCAGCACGGCATCCGGCCGCAACTCGCGCAAGCGTTGCGCGATGCCCGGGGTGTCGCAACCGCGGAATGTGGTCACTGATGGGTGCCGCGCCCGATTTTCCAGCAGCTCGCTGCGATACCCGGTGCGCAACGGCACATCCCACGCAAACGACACACCAAAACCCGCGCCCTGTTCAACAGGGCTCGGTTCCATCGCGTACAGCACCGTCACATCCAGTTTTGGCGCCGCCGCCAATTTCCGAAACAAGGGCGCCTTGTATTGGATGGGATGCGTTTCGACGATGACGAGGCGATGTGGCATACGGCCAGATTCCATTTCTTGCCCGGAAGCGGATGCGGTCATGGAGCGGTGCCTCCCCGCAAACGCGGGCCCCGACGATGCAGGCGCCAAGCCAATGCCAGCGCGCGCAGTTCGCCGATGAATTTGACGGGAATCCACCAAGGGTGAGTCAGGTGGAACCTGGTGCACACCTCGCGGAAAGGGCGGCGCAGCAGATACCGCGCACGGGGCCACCCCTGCCCGCTGCGGAGCGCGAAATAATAATCACCCACGCCATGCACTG
The DNA here is from genome assembly GCA_964572295.1 of uncultured Verrucomicrobiota bacterium. Taxonomy (GTDB): domain Bacteria; phylum Verrucomicrobiota; class Kiritimatiellia; order CAIQIC01; family Lenti-01; genus CAZNGD01. The sequence continues at coordinate 10,161 of CAZNGD010000041.1, read as the reverse complement.
GCGATGCCGAGGTCAGGTGGCTACCGATGGCGCGGGTGCCGCCACGCGCCGCGCGCAAGTGGCGGATCGAGGCGGCCGGCTCAAACCGGATGCGACCTCCGGCGCGGCATAGCCGCGCGCAAAATTCCGCGTCAAAGCGATAGGACACCGGCGGCAGAAAGTTTTCATCAAAACCGCCGATGGCCAGCGCTGCGTCGCGGCGAAAAGAGAGATTGCCCGACATGCCATTGCGCACCCAGGTGGCGGCGGCCGAACTGAAATCAAAGTGGCGATCGCCAAATGGGTCATCCGTTGGCGCATGGTTGTAGTTTTCGCGCGGGGTCTGGCCCGGCTGCAAGACTTGCCCGGCCACTCCAACCACCGCGGGATCCGCATAACAAGGCGCATGCGCGCCGACAAAGGATGGGGCCACTTCGATATCGTCATCGAGGCAAAGAATAATTTTCTGGGTCGCTTCCCGGATGCCGTGATTCAGGGCGCCGGGTTGTGATGGCTCCGTGAGCCGCAACCAACGGATGTTGCCGGCGGCATGCCATTGTTGCAACTGGTGCTCCGTTGCCGGCTCGTGCGTGACGGTTTGATCCAGCACAAGGATTTCCGCCGCGGGAGGCTGTTGCGCCAGCAACTGGGCCACCGTACGCACGAGAACCTCATCGCGCCCATAGGTGGGAATCGCGACGCTAACTGGAACTGGCGAAGTCTCGGCACTCATCTTTTTTTGCCGTTTTGGGCCACCGCCCAGAAAGTACAGACTGGCGGGTGGCCATCCATGGTGGCCAGAAATGCATCCGGATTTTCAATCCGCTGCACGGGGTCACGGCGGGCATAACGCACGGCCATTTTGCCCCAGGCAGAAAGCCGGGATTCAACATTTTCGTAGAATTCAACGGAGTCATATTCCGCCCGCAGCCATTCGACCACACCGCGCGCGGTATCCCCGTAAGCGCCCAACATGTGGGGATGAACTTCCACAAAGATTACGGGATGCCAGCGGCGCACCAGTTCCCGCGCGCCAGCCAGCGCGCGGCCTTCGGCGCCCTCCACGTCCATTTTGAGAAAATCAACGCGCGTGCCGATGATGTCACCCAGCGGCATGAGCGGCACCTGATTCACGTCGGCGGTGGCCGTCGTGATACGGCCATTGATCCCCGACATAAAGCCGACGGTTCCCCGTTCCGAACCTGCCGCCACTTCGTGCAGTTCGACATTCTTCAATTTGTTTTCGGCAATATTCCGCTTCAATTCCGGCAGATTTTCCGGAGACGGTTCAACGGCCACCACCTTGCCGCCTGATCCCACCAGACGCGCCAACAATAAAAGGTAGTAGCCGATGTTGGCGCCGACATCCACGGCCGTATCGCCTTTGGCCACCAGGCGCGACAGCAAAAAACGCTCGCCGATAAACCGCTCCCCTTCCAGAAACAACATCCGTTGAACCACGGTCCGGGACACGTCCACCGCCAAACTGAAACCAAAAAGCGGGCGGCGCAAAATAGAGGGCGCGGGCACACCGGCAAACACGCGCTCTGCGCACGACAGGGTCCGGAAGCGATATGCCCAAGCCACGAACTGCGGCCATGACCAACGCCGGGCCATCGGTCAGGTCCTCTGTCCAATGGTTTTGGCCGGCACGCCACCGACAATGGCGTAGGGCGCCACATCACGGTTGACCACGGCTCCCGCGGCCACCACCGCGCCTTCGCCGATGGTCACGCCGCACAGGATGACGGCGTTGGCGCCGATCCAGACATCATCGCCGATGGTCACGGGTGCCTCCTCCCCCCGTTGCTGAAACATGGGCGCGCCGCGTTGGAGCGAATGGTTGTGATCCGTAATAAACACCCCGGGCGCGATCAATGCTCCTTTGCCAATGGTCACCTTGAGACTTACTTCAATTTCCGTGCCACGGCCAATAAACGTATATTCACCGATCTGGAGCGAAGCATTGGGATCACCAACATTCAACCACACGTTCGGCTGCAGCATGCACCGGGCGCCAAGGTGAATGGTCCACGGATGCTCCAAGCGCGTTCCCCGGCCCAGCAAACATTTGGGATGAATGTCCGCGCCCTGCCAGCGGTAGAGATAAACGCGCAGGCGCGCCAACACAATGCGGATAAATTCCCGCAACCGATAAATCCAACGCGCGATCATGATTCTCTCCTGTCGGCCGATTGTGACAACACTTGGGTATAAAACAATTCTGTTTCTGCGGCCACGCGATCCCAGGAATAAGCCGTGGCCGTGGCCACCGCCGCCGCCGATATGCGGACCGCCGCAGCAGGATTCGCCCACCAATGCCGCACCGCCGCGACGATGGCAGCCGGGGAGTGGAAGGGCACCAACGCGCCGTTTTCACCCGGTCGAATCAAATCGAGCATGCCGCCAGTCGGGGTGCCGACCACACACAACCCACGCGCCATTGCTTCCAAGAATACCTTGCCGAATCCCTCAAACAGGGAGGGGAACAAAAAAATGCCATGTTCATCATATACCCGCACCAGCTCTTCCTGCGGCATCCAGGGGATGGCCTGGGCCCGCAGTCGCACCGCCGGCGGCAGCGTGGCCAAAGCCGCCGCGCAATCCGCAGCCGGCAATACCCAAGTGAAAGTGGCCGTCTCATCCAACTCCAGCAGGGTGGAGGCGGCTTGACTGACCGTGGCGCAATCTTTGGCGGCACTATAGCCGCCAACATGAAGCAACCGCTTGAGGCGATTGGGCTGCCAGGGTGCGGGAGGCGCCTCCCGAAAAATCGGCGACGCGGCTTGCGCGATACACGCCACTTTCTCCCCGGGAGTGCCAGACGTGGACAAAATATAATCACGATCCAACGCACTGCTCACGATGGTACCCGCCGCGTAGCGCAATGCCCAACGGGCATGCTGGGCCAAACGACAATCCACCCCCCACCCGGGAATGCGGCGCCAGCCGCGACGCGTCTGGTGACCCGACACACGAAGCCAGTGGCGAATCACTTCTTCGGCGCGCGGCTCCCATCCATGACTGCGCTGCACGACCACGCCCGGCCGACCACGCCGGAGATGTTCCCGCGCGGCCAACCAGCAGTGTGTTTGGTTCATATGGACCACATCATACGGCTGCCGGCGATACGCCGCAGCAATGGCGGCTTCATAGGCGCGGGGTAGTTCAAATATATAATGAAGATTCCAGTGGCGAATCCGATGCGGCAGGCCATCGCCCCAGATTTCGTCAATGCGGTGTCCCCGGCGGCGCAGGGCGGCCAAGGTTTGCCACTCCGTGCCGGCCGCCCCCGAATCAGGGTCGCGCACGAGATCGGCCACAAACAAAATGCGCAAAGCAGACCGGCTAGCCATGGCGCTCTCCTGCCGGTAATGGCCGGTTCGCCAACCGGGTGCTTTGCCAAAGCCGCAACCAGTGCTTCAACTGCCACGGCTGGCGGCGGCATGCTTCCCGCAAATAGGTCACAGCCCGCGGGTTGCCATTGCGCCGCAAGGTTTCGCCAATGAAATACCACCCGGTCGCCTGGCGGCGCGGACGAGCGGGGATCTTGCTGCCGTTGGGCCGCGGCCGGATTTGCGCGGCCGCCTGCAACCAGGATTCTTCGCTGACACCCGCGCGGCGCGCTTGAATCGTGCCGAACAGACAGTGGTGCATCCGTCGCTGATTTTTGTTGTGACGCATGGAAACGCCTTCCGGAAAAACACGGCTGCGGCACAGTACCGCGGCCACTCCGGCGAATGCGCCGTGGTCGGCCAGGCGCACCCACAGATCGTTATCCTGCCCATAATAAAACTGCCAACGATAGCCGCCGACCGCGTGGTAAGCCGCCGACCGAAACATGACCGATGGATGGGAAGAAGGCCCATTCACCAGAAAACCTTCGGCGGGTGTGGTCGTCGCCTGCGCGATCCAATCCCCGGCGGTGGAACCATTCCGAGTTCCGCGCACCACGAACAGCGGTTCCCAGGCGGGACCGCAAAATTCGGTCCAGCATGTCACCAGCACAACTTCCGGGTGCGCATCCAATATCGCCTTCTGACGCGCCAGCCGATCCGGGGTCATGACATCGCCCGCATCCATGCGGGCAATGAATGCGCCTCGTGCCGCCGCACAGCCGGCGATCAACGCGCGCGTCAGCCCCGTATTCGCTTGGGTCAATACACGCAAACGCGCATCCTGGCGGGCGTACTCCGCCAGGATTTCGCCCACGCGCGGATCGGTGGAGCCATCGTTGACGGCGATCAACTCGAAGTCGCGTTCCGTCTGGGCCAACAAGCTGTCCACCGTAGGCGCCAAAATTTCGGCCTCGTTGAATACCCCCATCACTACGGAGATGGCCGGCGTGCTCATGATGCCAGCACCTCTCGCCAGGCCGTCACGGCGCGCTCAAATTGCGCTTGCTGAATTTCACCAGCCTCATCGGGCGGCGGTTGCGCCACGCAGACCAGGGCGCGCGCCGCATCCGTTGCCGACGCGGGATCAATGGAAATCGCCAATTCCCGTTCATGAGGCGGCAAGCGCTCATGCTGCCGGGAATGAACAAGCACGTGGCAACCGGCGGCCAAGCCATCGGTCACCGTGGTTTTGCAACCACTCCCCAACGGGGATAGCACGGCCACAGCTTTCGCCGCGCCCAGCAGGGGCCACGGCTCCGCCACGCGTCCGAGCGCCGTCACCTGTGCCGGCCAATCATCCGGCGGGGCAGCGAGCAAGCCCGCGCTGGCCGCCATGCGCCGCCCGGCCCAGGCGGGCTGGCGGGCCAACGCCATAAAACCGGCAACATGGCCCCGGCCAATGGAATCCCGCGTGCCGGCCAAACAGAGCGCATCGGTATCCCGTTGCGCCCAAGGTTGGAGGGGCACATCAGGCTGGAGCGCCGGCCACGGACAAAAATACGGCGCGGACACCTGCCGGATCCTGCGCGCCAAGCGCGCCCAATAATGCCGATCATCCCAAGGGCTGATGCCCGCCAAAACGTCGGCGACGCGGCAACAGCGCCGATCGCGCATCAGCAGGCGCAAGAATCCATAAATATCGCGCGGCAAGCCGCGCCATTTCCGCCAGTCTTTTTGGGCGCGCGTCCAATGCTGCAGGGCCTCGGCGTTGACTGTGCGCAGCACGATTCGCACCTGCGGGCAGCGGCGCTTCAACTCCTCCATGGCTTCCGGCCAAAAGGAGTAATACCAGATGGCGGTGGCGTCTGCGGAGCCAATCAAATCGGCCAACTCGCCGATATTTTCGCCGTCAAAGCGGAACTCCCGCCACTCGGTTGCGAGCCGTGCCAGCACGAGACGGATGCCTTGCAAATCCTTCCATTGGCCAGCGCCGGGCGCCCCTTCCCAAGCGGTAGGCACCACCAGCCAGATCATGACTCACGCCCCCACAATTGTCGCATACGCGCCACGCGGTCGGCAACGGGTTCGGCCATGATACGCAGCATGAGTTCATGGTTGCGGTGACCGCTTTGTTTTTGCGGCGCGGGCGGATGCCACAGATGAATCGCGGACGAAAACGAGCCGGGATATAGTTGGCGCGTCTGCAAGCGGTCGAGAAATTCCATATCTTCCCCGCCCCACCCCGCGAAGCGCTCGTCGTGACCGCCAATCGCCAGATATGCGTCACGACGGATTACGACAGACCCGCCGGAAAAGTTCTGTTGCACCTCCGCCACCACACTCAATTGATCCGGTGGACGGCCGCTCAACACCGCCTGCGACGCTTGTTCACTGAGCAAAAAGAGAAACCGCAAAGGGCGCACCGCCTCCCATTCCTGCTGCAACAATGCCGCGGACCGTGCCAGGCAGTCGCCCGAAGGCAACATGTCGGAATCAAGCAGTACCAGAACCGGGTGCCGTGCCGCACGAGCGCCGGCATTCATCGCCCGGCTTTTATTAAACTCCTCTCCGGGTGCCGCCGGAACGAAGATGACGCGACAGCCCTCTGGTGCCGCCGCTTGGTAGTGCGCTCGGGTGTCGTGCTCACACAGCAACACCTCCGACTCTTGGCCGGCGATGCGGCGAAGCGCAGTCGCAACAAACTGGACAGACGGCGCTCGTTCCATGCCGCGCACCGGCAGCACAACCGACAACGGCGGCACCGGTAAAGGAGGTCCGCGATACCAAGCTTTTCGCAGCAGCCGGCCACCGGTACGGGGGAATACGCGGCACACGGTCAGCCGCGAGGAATCCTGCCATTGGCACACCCGGCCCACTCCGTCGGCGCACCGTTCCACGACCTCGCCTCGATTGCACAGGTCCAACCACCGGTCGTCATCCGTCGGATGCCGCAACGCCCATTCCAGCCGCCAGCGCTCGTGTAGCCAGCACCCCAATTTTTGCTTGAGGGTGGGTGCATTCATGTTGCGCGCTCCCGCCAGCCGCGCCGCCACCGGGTCAGCGCGAAATAACCCGGAATCAAGCGATGTTTCGGCAACGCAGCCGACCACAGCAGCGATGGCCGACGGCACAACGCCCGCCATGCGGCGCGCGTCAACTCGGCATCGGTCCAAGGGCCACCGTAGCGAAACTTGAGCAACGCGGCGCCAGCGGCTGCGGCGCGGCGCAACGCCCGGGGGGCGGCGGCCAGTTCGCGCGATTCGGCCAGCATTTGCAGATATTCGTTATGGATTGCGACCAGGTGGGTGTCGCGCTGCCCGGGATGCGTCCGGCAGGCCGCCAGCACTTCCGGGAGCTGAATCACCGCCGCATGAAAAGCCAGCCGGAACCATAAATCGGTGTCCGGCACATGGGGAATGCGGGGATTCCAGCCGCCAAGTTGCAACGCCAAGTCCCGGCGGAAAAAAGCCGCCGGTTGATACACAAACACTTCACGCGCCAGGAGCCGCGGCAGTGAATAGGCGACCTGCCGCGGTGAAAACAGCAACTGGCCCGCCATGTCCACGCGCTCCACATTGCCGAACACCAGCCCCGCCGCCGGATGCCGGGCGAAGGCGGCGGCGGCAGGGGAGAATGCGCCGGGCAGATAATAATCATCGGAACTTTGGATGGCGCAAATATCGCCGCGGGCTTGGCGCAGGCCCTTATTCACGGCATCCACCACGCCGTCATCTTTTTCGGAAATCCATTTCAACTCGGGCAATTCGCCGAACGACCGGAGCACCTCCACGGTGTTGTCGGTGGACGCGCCATCCATCACGACAATCTCGATGGGGCGATAGTCCTGGGTCAGGCAGGACTCGATGGTTTGGCGAATGAACGCGCCCTGGTTATAGCTGGGCACCACAACGGAAATCAGCGGGCGGGCGGGGAGAGGGGATAACGAGGTCGCAGGCGGCATCACGGCTGACGTTCTCACGGGGCGGTGGCGCAATCCTTGGCCCAAGCCTGGACAAGGGGCCATTCGGCGGCGGGGAAGATATCGTGGCGGATGAGTTCCTGATAGCAGGCCAACAGATTATCGGCCACGGCATGTTCGCCCGCAGCCAGCGTGAGGCCAGTCAGAATATCGGCGATGCGCGCGTTGTGAAGATAGCCGGGGACTTCGTCCTCGAAGTCGCGCCGATAGTCGTGGGGATTGCGGTCCTGGACCACTTCCGGCGCGTGAAAAACCACGCCCGTGCCCAAGGCCCACAGACAGCGTTGGGCCACAAAACTTTTCCAGATGTCGCACATGCGAAAGGAGCAATGGCTGGGCACGTAAAGCAGCGGATAGGCCGCAGGCCACCACCAGGTGCTTTGCGTGTTGAACGGGCACCACTGGCCGGCGGCCAGCGCGACCGGCGCGCGCGGCTCGAAATCAAACGGCCGGTCCTGCGTCAGCCGCCAGACCGCATCCACATCGGGTGAGCCGTTGACCAAGCCCTGCTGGATCGGCGCGCGCACCGGCCCGGCGGACGGCGCACTTGGTGGCACGGGAGCCGCGAGCCGTTCCAGCGGAAAACCGCGCGGCCAGATTTGTGGATCGTCGGTAAAATGGTGATAGACATTCGTCCAGCCGCTGCCGGAGACGCGCCGCGCGTTCGCCACGGTGTCCGTGCGCGGCGCCCACGTGGACAGCGGCGCGTTGTCGTCATCGGTTTCATAGATGCACGGTGCGCCGCTGCGAATCGCGTGCAGATAGCCGATATTTTTGCGCGCGTAGTGTCCGGTGGGCAACGCCTGGGCCAGCGTAAAGTCGCTGGCTTGCTGATCGCGCAGTGAAAGAAAATCCGTGTGGGGCAAATCGTAGGCGGCCGGGCCTTTTTTATCGCCGGCAATCACGAGACGCCCCGCCACGGCAGCCAGCCGCTGCTGCAGCATCCGCACCGCCGGGGTGGGCGGCTGAATGGAGGTAATCACGGCAACCAGCGGCGGCGCGGTCATGCGGGCTCCGGGTGGTGGGGGGCGATGGCGCACGCGCCGCGCACGGCAATCAGGCCCTCGCGAGCCTCGCCACGGTAACCAAAGCCGTAGAGATCGGAATCAATGACATCCAGCGGCAGCGCGCCATCCACGCGATCCAGCAGCCGCACGCCGGGCTCAAACACGAGGACATCCACGGAATACGCGCCGCTCATCAGCGGCACATCCGCCACTTCGAGGCGCACAATTTCGTGCGGGTGACGCTTGGCGGAGCGGAAGCCGCCAGCCATCGCCGAATTGAAGTGAAACACCTTTTGGTCGAACACCGACCGCACCGTCACCCCGACCACTGCGGCGGGGAACTGGTCCAGGCCGGCCACGCGCACATCCACCCGTAGCGAGTCGCCCGTGCGCACGGAAGACGCGGGCTGGCCGACGGCGCTGACCAGACAGGCGGCGCGAATCAGGCCAGGTTCCGGTGGGCGGGGCATCTTGCGCTCGGGCAGCAACACAAAGCCCTGTGCGTCGCGAGTCTGGAGTTCTTCCGTTGAATGGATGTAGGCTTGAATGACTTCGTCCGCGCTGCCGATGGCGGCCACCTGCCCCTGCCGGAGCATGAGCACGCGCTGGCAAAGGCTGCTGACGGCGGCCATGTTGTGGCTGACGAAGAGGACGGTGCGGCCGCCGCCGGCCACTTCTTTCATCGCGCCCAGACATTTGCGTTGGAACGTGACATCCCCCACCGCGAGGACTTCATCAATCAGCATAATCGCCGGGCGCAGGTGAGCGGCCACGGCAAAGGCCAGGCGCACCTGCATTCCGGAGCTATACCGTTTGATGGGCGTATCCATGAAGGCCGCCAAGCCGGCAAATTCCACGATCTGGTCATATTCCTCCACAATCTCGCGGTGGCGCAAGCCGAGCAGCGTGCCGTTGAGGAATACATTTTCGCGGCCGGTCAGTTCGGGATGGAAGCCGGTGCCGACTTCCAGCAGCGAGGCGATGCGCCCGCGGAGCGTGGCCCGGCCGGTGGTGGGATCGGTAATGCCCGCCAATATTTTGAGCAGGGTGCTTTTGCCGGCGCCATTGGCGCCGATGACGCCAAAGACTTCGCCGGGCGACACCGTGAAGCTGACATCGTGCAACGCGCGCAGGGACGGCGCGGCGACCGCGCGACGCCCGCGCAGCCGGGCGGCGGCGCGTTGTGTCCAGTCACGATGGATTTCGCCCAGTTGGAAGGTTTTGCCGAGGCGATCCACTTCGATGATCGGCGCGCTCATATCACATCCGCCACCGTGCGCTCCACGCGCCGGAAAAAGATCATCCCGGTCAACAGAATCAGGAAGGCCAGGCCGCAGCCCGCGCCCATGAGCCCCCACCCGCTGACGCTCTTGCCCAACAGCGCCCAACGGAAACCCTCCACCACGCCGGTCATGGGATTCAGTTGGAGCAACCACTGATACGACTCCGGCAACAGATTCACGGCATACACGACGGGGGTGATGAACATGCCGATTTGCAGCAGGTACGGCACCAGGTGATGAATGTCGCGGTAGCGCACCGCCATGGCGCTCAACCACAGCGACAGCCCGCCAGCGAGCGCAATGGCCGGCACCAGAAAGATCGGGAACAGCGCCATTTGCGGGCCGAACACCATGTCCGCGCGGTACCACACCATCATGCCGAACAGCACGATCAGCGAGAGGGCCAGATCAATCAAGCCGGTGAACAGATAGGAGAGCGGCAAGATCATCCGTGGAAAATACACTTTGCTGATCATGTTGCTGCCGGCCAACAGACTGCCGGTGCCGCTGGTGATGGTGCCGGCAAAATAGGTCCACGGCAACAGGCCCGCATACAAAAAAACGGGATACGGCAC
>CAZNGD010000040.1:0-11557 GCA_964572295.1 uncultured Verrucomicrobiota bacterium | reverse complement strand
GCATCCCAGACGAAGGGATAGTGGGGCAGAGCGATATGACATACGGCAAACACGGGTTCTTCCGCCGCACGACGAGCTAATGACCGCAACAACTCTTCAGAATGGCGAACCGATTCAATGAACATGTCAGTCTCCGCCAAGACCGGACGGTCCACCAGCCGACCCAGCGCGGGAAACGCATCCAGCCAGACGCGCAGGACTTTCTCAAACAATGACTGCTGCATCCGGAACACGATGGTCTCTACATGCTCCACTTCGTCCGCCACCAGCCGATCAAAGTCCACATGCAATCCCGACATGGAACGGAAAACACCTTCGGCATCCGCAAAGACCGTTCCCCCCATGGGCAGTTTGCCGCGAGACACCACCCTTCGCATCAAGTTGCGCGCATCAACACCCCGTAACGGCGAGTCGTCTTTCAACAACAAACGGGGAATGGACAATGGAGTTTCCGTCCCTTCGGAATAGCACTTGCGGTAGACGGTGGCCCCCGCTGCAAACTCCCGAAAGTGCGGCAGGTCCTGGCGCAGTTGATCACCTGGGTACACGCGATTGTAACCGCATTCGTCGAATATGAGCAGGAACATCGAACCCCCGTCCCGTCGGTTCTCCAGACGGGTGTCAGGCAGGGCGGATGCCCTCCGCGCGTTCTCGAACCGGGTATGGGTCAACGCCGATGCAAAATACAGCGCCCCCATGATGCCGCCCAGTAGGCACAAGCTGCGCACGAATCGCACAAACCGGATGCGTAACAGCACTGATAGCACCAGGGGAAGCCCCACATACAGGCCATATCGCACCCCGCGGATGTTCAGGAGCATTTCCAAGCCACCACTGGCGCCCGAAGCTTCGAGAATCATGCGTGAGGTGCGCAAACATAGGTAACACACAAACAGCCCGCAAACCCAGCGATAGATTGCGTCCCCACGCCATCGTTTGGCATGATGCCTCAGTAGCCAACCGGCCCCGCCATGCAGGATCCCTATCCCAAGGGCAAGCGCCCCGACCGCCAGCGCGATTGCAACCAAATCGGATCCGTTCCATCTCATTGCGAACCGGGTATCCAGATTGGTAGTGGAATAAAACGCCGGAAGTAGGGCGATGTAGGCTAAACCAAAAGCGCAGGCTAGTCGCCGCAACGCGCCCCACCCGGCGAATTTACTCTTGCCGCAGGAATATTGCCCGGACGACTTGCCTGACGACGACTGGTTCGTGGTTTGCACGGTCATGTTGGACGGCTTGGGATCACATTAGACATGCCCGGCCCAGCCTTTGGGTGCGCGGGCGGATGGGAAGGGTGGCGTGAACTCAGGAACCACGGGGGGGGCGGCGCAAATGCGCCATTTCATGTCATCACAGGCGTGGCGCAGCAGCGCAATTTTCTCCGGCACAAAACCGAGCAGGCGGGTGGCCACCAAGTCGCCGATGGCCGGATTATGCGCCGCCAATATCGCGCCGGTTTCCAACGGATCCGGCGCCAGTGGCCCCTCCCCCTGCCCCGCGATTACGGCATCCACGATGGAGATTTCCTGCCGTTGCAGGGTGTCGGTCATTTTCCCCGCGCGATCGGCAAAAAGGAGCGCCCGGTTCAAATCAAGGCAGGTGCGCCAGATGGTGTCGTTGCCGTGCCAACTGCCTTCAATTTGCGTGGTGGCATCTTTTCTCTCGGCAAAGTGCAAAAACCACCAGACAAGCCGCTCGCCCTGCCGATACAACCGGGACCATCCCCGCAGACAGTTGATCACATCCAGTAGATGCTCCGCCAACGTGACCAGCCAATGGCGGTTTGGATAGTTGTCGCCCTTGCCGGTGGACACCGCACCCTTGCGATGGTGGGGCAGGAATTCCTTGTTGCCGTTGATGCCGATGAGATTCTTGAGGCAGCAGGTGATGCCGGCTTTTTTGTGGACTTTGAGCTTGGGGACGTTGACAACCAAGTCCGCTTCGAGGATTTCTCGCGCCACGAGATAGCGGTGCCGTCCGGGCCGGTGGTGCTTCCACATTTTGCGCGGATCATAAACGGTGACGCGGAACTTGCGCCAATCCTTGGAAATGGGTTCGAGCAGGCTGTCGGCGCCCAGATCAACAAGCCGATAATCGCTCTCCGGCCGCAGCTCTTCGGCGACTTCCTTCACACCCGTATTTGTCCGCATCACGGTGCGCCGAAAATCCTTCACCTCCAGGGGCAGTCCCCGTCCCTGGAACTCGGCAATCACGGCGCGCAGCCCGCCATAATCCAGCAACTTTTCAAAATCGCAGCCTTGCAGTGGCGCATCCCCCAGGACCACAAGCGCGGGCTTCGTCAGAAACACATATTCCAGCACCGCGCGCAGAACCGACGGGTGCGTAATCATGCATTCCATGCCGTTCTGCCCCAGATTTTTGTGCAGCACCCAGTTGGGCTTGACCACGATATTGCCGCCGGGTTGGACGAGTGCGCCCAGCGGATTCCATGCCGGGGTGTCAACGTGTTCGGGATCCAGTCCCATTTGGCGCAGCGCATCCCGCACGGCGGCAAATACCGGATTGGGTTGGCCGCCGGGGCGAGTCTGCCCGGCCAGCTCGGGATAGGCGTCGCCCGGCGCATAAGGCGCGTGGGCCACGGGTGGATAGTCCACCGCCCCAGCCAACCGGCTCAATCCCCAAGCCTGCGATTGGACGATGGAGTTCATGCGCCGGTGGCCCCCAGGGCGGCCAAAGCGGCCGCGTAATCCGGCTCCTGCCGCAATTCCGGAACCAACTGGGCATAACGCACCACGTCATGTTCATCCAGCACAATGACCGCGCGGGCCTGCAACCCCATGAGCGCGTGCTCCACGATCAAAGTGCCATAATTCATCCCAAACTCCGGCGACCGAAAGGTGGACAGCAGTTTGCCGTTGAGCGTTGGCAGCTTCCCGCTGAATCGAGCAAGCGCAAAGGGCAAGTCGGAGGAAATCGTCAGCACCACGGTGTCGTCGCGCGCGGCGACGGCGGCATGAAACTTTTCCGCGGAAAGCCGGCTCAGTGGCAAATCGAGCGAAGGCACGATGTTAAGGACCTTTTTTTTCTTCGCAAAGTGGGCCAGCGTCCAATCCTGGAACGACTGATCGGTCAGGTGAAACTCCGGCGCGGGCCGGCCCACCGAGGGCAGCGCCGTAAAGGTAAAGGCGGGCTGACCTTGGATGGTGAAGGGCTGTGGTTCCAATTCCTGCATAATGACCTTGCGCTACTTCATCCAAGCATAGTGCACGGCGGACAAAATGAAAAGAGCCGCGGTTTCCACACGGAACACCAGCGGGCCGAACGTCACCGGCTGCACCCCGGCGGCCAGCAGGGCGGTCACCTCCGCCGGACTGAAATCGCCTTCCGGGCCGATAAACATGGTGATGGCCGCGCAGTCGGTTTGCCGCAAGCGGTCAAAATAGGAGGACAAGGGTATGGCGCCGGGTTGTAGCGCGCCAAAGCAGGCTGCGGACGGAGCCGCAGGCAAGGAGGCCAACGCCGCCGCCGGTTTTTGCGGCGGCGGGATGACGGGCAGCCAGGGATTGCCACTTTGTTTGCAGGCGGCCAACGCGACGGCCCGCCACCGCGCCGTTTTTTTGGCGGCATCCGCGGCGCGCACCTTGACCACGGCGTGCGCGGTCTGCAACGGCCAGATTTCATGCACCCCAAGTTCAACCGCCTTTTGAATCAGCCAATCCATTTGCTGTTCCCGCACCAACGCCTGCGCGAGGATTCGCCGGGGGCGCGCCGCAGGCGCCTGTTGCTGGGAGAGGATACGGACGCGCGTATGTTTTTTGTGCGGCGACACAACCACCGCTGCGCCCGTGCGGCCCGCGCCATCCAGCAGGCCGATGGACTGCCCCGTCTGAATCCGCAGCACCCCGGCCAGGTGATGGGATTCTTCAGCCGACAATTCCACCTCGGCCTGGTCCCAGCAGTCAGGAGGCAGATAGCAACGATTCATAACGCAGTGGGTTTTGTCACGACAAAGGCACGTCCGCCGGGGCGAACGTGCCTTGAGTTAGCCAGGTTGATTCAACCGGGGCGGTTTTAGAACAGGAACTTCGCGCCGATCCGCGCATAACCCGCCGCAAAGGAAGCATCGCGCACGCCCCGGCCGGCATAGTCGGTATCGCCCTTCATCAGGTTGAGCTGATAGCCGGCGGCCATTTGCAGGTACATATTTTCGCCCAGCATGTATTCAAACTCCCCGCCGAGATTCCACAGGATGGCGCCATCAATGTCCACGTCCTCTTTCTTCTGCGCTTGGGGCTCGTTGTTGAACACGGTCGCGCTGGAGTTGACGATGGCATACTGCACGCCGCTTTCCAGAATGAGGTTCCAGTTGTCCCAATCAATCACGTTGAAATACAGCGCCAACCCGATGGGGATCACCAGCACATCGCCATCATAATCGGTCAACTGGTCATACTTGAACGCATCGGACTTGCCATCCACCTGCCACTGCGCGACGCCCAGCGTGAGGCCGACGCCCCACGGGAAGCTGAACCATTCGCGATAGGCCACGTGCGCGCCATAGCCGATCTTGAACAGGTCGCAGTCCGCCGAATCCGGGAAAAAGACCTGCGCGCTCACGGCCAGCTCGCCGGGATCATCGCTCACCACGCCGCCGAAGGCCACGCTTGCGGCCAGCAAAGCCGCACTGCCAAACAAAATCAGTTTTTTCATTCTTGTTTCCTCTTGGTTATGGGGATTGAAAACGGGGTCAATCTAGTCCATTTGTCCGGGGTTTGTAAAGCGCCGGAAACGGCTTTGTTTTTCCTGCTTTGCGGGGCCGCGGCCGGGTGCTACAGTCGGCCCCTTGTTTTACGAACCCCGACTCTGGATTCCGTATGAAAAAATTGCTTTCCGCCAACCATGCCATTGCCTGGGCCGCCCACCGTGCGGGTTGCCGTGTGGCCGCCGCCTATCCCGGCACCCCCTCCACCGAAATCATGGAGCATATCGCCGAATTTCAGGGCGAGATCTCCTGCGAGTGGTCGGTCAACGAGAAGGTGGCCATGGAGATCGGCATTGGCGCCTCGTTGGCTGGCGCGCGCGCGCTGGTGGCCATGAAGCATGTGGGGCTCAACGTGGCCATGGACCCGTTGATGACCTTCACCTATATCGGGCCCATCGGGGGGCTGGTGATCATCAATGCGGACGACCCCAGCCTGCACTCGTCGCAAAATGAGCAGGACAACCGTTCGCTGGCCAAGTTTGCCAAGTGCCTGCTGTTCGAGCCGGCCGACTCGCAAGAAGCCTACGACATGGTTGGCGCCGGGTTCGAGCTGAGCGAGACCCATCACGTTCCCGTCATTATCCGCACCACCACCCGCACCGCGCACACCTCCACCGTGGTGGACCTTGGCACGGGCGAACGCGCCGCCGCGCCGCTCATCCCCTACGTGAAAAACGCCCGGCGGAATGTCGCGGTTCCGGCGCACGGACGGCTCATGCGCTTCGCCGTCGAAAAGCGTTCCCAGGCGCTGCGCGAGCTGACGGAAGAATCCCCATTCAATCGCGCGGAACCCGGCACGGGCGATGTCGGCTTTGTGGCCTCCGGCGTGGCCTATCAATACGTGAAGGAGGTTTTTCCCGCCGCGCCCGTCTTCAAGGTTGGCCTGTCCAATCCGCCGCCGCTGCAAAAAATCAAAGCCTTTGCCGCCGGGGTGCAACGGCTGGTGGTGATTGAAGAATCCGATCCGGTCCTCGCCGAACAAATCCGCGCGGCCGGCATTCCGGTGGTGTCGCCGCAAACCGAATTGCACATGATGGAGCTGGACCCGATACGGCTGGCCGCCTTGCGCGCCGAACTGTTCGGCACGCCCCCACCCCCGGCCGCGCAACCGGAAACCGGCCTGCCCGTACGCCCGCCGGTGCTGTGCTCCGGCTGCTCCCATCGCGGGCCGTTTCATATTCTCGCCAAGCTGAAGGCCACCGTCTGCGGCGATATCGGCTGCTACACGCTGGGTTCGGCGCCCCCACTCGCCGCCATGGATACCTGCGTGTGCATGGGCGCGGCGATTGGCACCGCCATCGGCATGCGTAAAGCCGGCCTGCCGCACCAGCGCATCGCCGCCGTGATGGGCGACTCCACCTTCTTCCATTCCGGCATGACCGGGCTGTTGGATGTCGCCTATAACCAAATCCCCATCACCGTCGTGGTGATGGACAACCGCATCACCGCCATGACCGGCCACCAGGAGAATCCCGGCAGCGGGCACACCCTGCTGGGCGTGGAATCGCCGCCGGTCAGCATTGCCGGCATCGCGCGCGCCTTCGGCATTGCGCGTGTTCACGAAGTGACCCCCTACGACTTGGCCAATCTGACCAAGGTATTCCAGGAATGCCTCGACAGCGGCGAACCGGCCGTGGTCGTGGTGCGCGGCCCTTGCGTGCTCCACGTCAAGTGGGCCGGCCAATACATCAACACGGTGGACGAGGTCAAATGCACCGCCTGCGGCACCTGTTTCCGCATCGGCTGCCCGACCATTGTCCGTGGCGCGCCCAAGGATGCCAACGGGCGTTTGTTCAAAGCCAAAATTGATCCGCAATTTTGTACCGGCTGCAACCTGTGCGCGCAGGTCTGTCCGTTTGGCGCCATCTCCCCGGTCAAATGAAAGGGCATGCCATGACCCCCTCCACTTTTCCCGCCGCCTTGTTCAACGTCACGCTGGTTGGTGTCGGCGGGCAGGGTATTTTGCTCACCTCCGACATTCTGGCCATGGCCGCCATGCACGCCGGCTACGACGTCAAGAAATCGGAGATTCACGGAATGTCGCAGCGCGGCGGCTCGGTGATCAGCCAAGTTCGGTTTGGCACGCGGGTCCACTCGCCCATCATTCCCGTGGGCGAAACGGATGTGCTGGTATCGTTTGAGCGCTTGGAAGCATTGCGTTGGGCGCACCTGGCCCGCCCGCAAGCCAGGATACTGGTCAACAACATGGACCGCATCTCCATCACGGTATCCAGCGGGCTGCAGCCGGCGGTGCAACACATGGATGAACGTTTGGCCGCCTACCCTGGATTGATTTTGCTGGCCGCCAACGAACTCGCGGTGCAGGCGGGAAATCTACGCACCGCCAACGTCGTGGTGATGGGCGCATTGGCCAAGCAGGTGCCGTTTGCCGAAGACCACTGGCAGGCCGCCATGCGTGAACGCATCCCTGCCAAGCTGCTGGCCGTCAACCAGCGCGCCTTTGCGCTCGGCTACGCCGCCATTCCCTGACCTCATCCCCCACCCCCCCGCACTTTTCCACAGTGTGGAACGATTGGGCCCGATTTTTCCACAGTGTGGAAAATCCCGCCCACGCAGGATGAATTTTTTTCCACGGTGTGGAACGATTTGACCCGATTTTTCCACGGTGTGGAAAACCATCGAGCCAAGCAGGAAAACAGGAAAGGGCGTGGGGAAAGAAAAGGACGAATGGGGCCAATTTCTTTGCAGCCTCTGAACCCCGAACCCTGAGCTCTGCCCCCTCTTTTCCACGGGGTGGAACCTGAATATTGCACGGGTGACGGCGATTGGGGATTGAAAGTCAGTTGGGAGGTCCTGTTTGACTCCAAACGCGCGGTACGGGGAATGTTCGGAGCGACTGACGGTGTTCGGCGGATTGCTGGCGCTGGATGAAACTGTTGGCCAGCCATTCCGTTCAGCCGGACCGGGACGACGAAAACGCGCCGTCTCAAGAAGCAATCGTGGGAAAATTGTGACAGAGCAAGGGGTTTAATGCTCCATTGGCAATGCATTCGTTTCGCGCAGACGCCGGTAGACTTCTGTTCCCAGCCAGCCTGACACGAGCTTCTGAAATGTCTCGTCGTTCAATACCTTGGCGGTAAGCTCCTCGTTCTGTTCCATCCGATCTATGACGAGCGATTGGAGTACTCCCCTAAAAAGAAGCTGGAACTTGTCGAGCGGGTTCGCTTGCGCCGCCTGCTGGAGATCGGAGCTGAGGACGGCGGCCTCTCGAATTTGGTCGAAATAGAGCTGATCGGCATCGGTAAAATCTGTTCCGAAGCGGTCGTTGAGAAGATCAATCAATCGGGAAAGCTCAATGGGGCTCTCGCGCAACACGCCGGACGCCACATCCGTTGGGCCCTTCAAAAAGCCTGCTTGGCCTTGGGACAGGCTAATCGAGCCCTCGCTGATCTTCTGCAGGCGGTAGTATTCGAGGCGGACTTCATCATCGAACGAGTACGACGGCCCCGCCCCGCGCCGGGGGAGCTTGGCGCTCAGGAATCTCAAAAACGTGTAGAACTTTTCAAGGTCGGAGTCCTGAAATGGGATGATCTGACTCAAATACATGTAGAGATGGCGGAAGGTGGCGATCTTGGCCCGGAGGTCTTCTGCTTTCTCCACTGCTTCATCCTGCAGGCGGCGAAAACGGTCTGTCGCCGGTTCAAGTGCCGCTTCCATGCGCGCATGGTCTTGGGCGCTTGGGCGCCGCTTCGCTAGGAAAAAGACGTTGCAGAATGCGTCGGCTTCTTCCTGGGTGTACAGGGCGCTGGCATCCAGTTCGGCCTGCATCTGGTACAGCTTGGCCGGCTCGACCTCTTCGCCCACTTGCGCGCCTTCGTAGTAATCTTTGAAGGCGCGGAAGATTTCCTCGCGGCCATTCACAAAGTCCAAGACAAACGTATCTTCCTTGAGCGGGTGCATCCGGTTCAGTCGGGACAGGGTTTGCACGGCCTGAATGCCGGCCAAACGTTTATCCACGTACATGGTGTGGAGCAACGGCTGATCAAAGCCGGTCTGATATTTCTCGGCAACCAGCAAGACCTGATAATCGGACGTGGCGAACTTGTCCACCAACTCCATTTCCCGAATCCCGTCGTTCATCGCCACTTCGGTGTACGACTTGCCGGGCGCCTTGTCGTCCTGCACCACGCCTGAAAATGCGACCAGCGTCCGGATTCCCTTGTAGCCCTTGGCAGCGATATAGCGGTCGAAAGACTGCTTGTAGCGCACCGCCTCCAGACGGGATCCCGTGACCACCATCGCCTTGGCGCGGCCGCCCACCTTGTGCATGGTTTGGGTTCGGAAATGCTCGACCATAATCTCGGTCTTCTGCGCGATATTGTGGGGATGCAGCCGCATGAACCGCGCGAGGGCGCGGGCGGCCTTCTTCCGCGCCACGCGGGGATCATCCTGACACGATTTCAACAAGCGATAGTAGGCCTTATATGTCGTATAGCACTGCAACACGTCCATGATAAAGCCCTCTTCGATCGCCTGCCGCATGGCGTAGCGGTGGAACGGCTCCCCGTTGCGGCCAAATACGCCGAATGTCTTGTGTTTCGGGGTGGCGGTGAAGGCAAAAAAGCTGACGTGCTTCTGGCGTCCGCGCCGCGCGATGGCCCGGCGAACCTCCGCCCCCATCTGGCTTTCCTCGCCCTCTGCCAGCTCGGCTTGTACCTGCTCATCCAACGCTTTGCCGCCCAGCACCTCCTTCATTTCCGCCGCGCCCTCGCCACTTTGCGAGCTGTGCGCCTCGTCAATAATCACGGCATAGGTGCGCTTCGGCAAAAGCCCGTCGGAAAGCTGGTCATTTTCCTCGGCAATCTTTTGCAACTGTTCGGTGACAAACGGGAACTTCTGCAGGGTCGTAATGACCACGGGCACGCCGGACTGAAGCGCCTCGGCCAACTGCCGCGAGTCCTTGTCGATTTTTTGAACCACGCCCTGTTTGTGTTCAAACTGGTAGATGGCATCCTGCAATTGCTTGTCCAAAACGCGCCGGTCGCTGATGACCACCACGCTATCGAACACTTTTTGATTTTGGGCGTTGTGGAGACTGCTCAGCCGATGCGCGAGCCAGGCGATGGTGTTGCTCTTTCCGCTTCCCGCCGAATGTTCAATCAGGTAATTGTGCCCCGGCCCTTCCGGCCGCGCCGCCGCCACCATCCGCCGAACTGCGTCTATCTGGTGATACCGCGGGAAAATCATGACCTCTTTCTTGATTTTTTCGCCCTCGTCGGTTGTGCGCTCCTCAACTTGCAGATGGATGAAACTCCCGAGAATCTCCAGCCAGCTATCACGCTGCCAGATTTCCTCCCACAGATAGGCCGTCCGGTGCTTCGCCCCATTCTCGCACAGGGGGTTGCCAGCGCCGCCGTTCAGCCCCCGATTGAATGGCAGGAACGTGGTCGCTCCTGCGGCAAGCTTGGTGGTCATGCGGACCTGTTCGGTATCCACGGCGAAATGAACCAACGTCCGCCGCTTGAACTCAAACAGGATTTCCCGCGGGTCCCGGCTCGTCATGTACTGCTGCACCGCGTCCTGAACCGTCGAGCCTGTCATCGGGTTTTTCAGTTCGGCCGTTGCAATCGGAATGCCGTTCAGGCTCAGGGTCAAGTCCAGCGTGTTGGCGTTTTTCCCGCTGTATTGCAACTGGCGCGTCACTCCGAGGCGGTTCGCCGCATAGAGCGCCTCCGCCTCCGGATTCAACCCGTGAGCGGAGCGAAAGAAGGCCATGCGAATCAGATGCCCGTAGCACTTGAAGCCGTGCCGGAGCACCGTCAAGCACCCAAGCCGGTCCAGCATCTTCGCCAGATCATTCAACACCACTTCACCCGTCTTGTCCGCGTGCAGCTTCTCCAGCTTGGCCCACTTCTCCGGATGCGTCTCCCGAATGAACTCCAACGCCACCTCGGGAAACAGCGCCCGCTCCTTGTCGTACTTTTCGCGCGGAACGGACTGCCAGCCGTGCCCCAGCAGGTGGCCCTCAATCAAATCTTCAAACGGTTTTTCCTGATAGGCTTTCATGGCACAAGCTCCGGGTGGTGGCCTTTCAGCCAGTGAATGACATCCACTTGCAGCGACCGTGCAAATTCAATCCATTGCTGCAAGCTCATTGGCTGTTCCGATCACGTAGATTTTTTCGTTGCGGTTGACGGAGGTCGCAAAATGGTCTTTTCGCGCCAACCGCCGCGTCCATTCTTCCGGGGTCATGACATGGGCATTGATTTCGCGCCCGAGCTTCCCGCCCAGGCCGGACAGCGGGCCGGAGAGCTTGCGCAGTCCGACCGATCCGATGACCATCAGGTCAATATCGCTCTCCGCGCCCGCCGCGCCAGCCGCGACGGAGCCGAATACGAAAGCACAACGGATATTTGCCGCCTGCAAAGGCGCTCGAAGGACTTCCGCGAGGCCGGCGGTTTTCAACACCAGCCGCTTCAATTCGGGCCATGCCGGGTGCTTCTCATTTGCGGCGAAATAGACGCGATTCCCATCCTCGCGCCGCGTGACCAGCCCCATCTCCACCAAGTTGCCCAAATCCTGCCGAACAGTTGCCAACGACAACTCCACCCGCCGCTGAATTTCCCGCAAATGCAACGGTTCCGTGCGCATCCCGAACAACTCGCCGAGAATCCGCGCCCGCACCCGTGAACAAAACAGCTTTTCCAACCAGTTCATATTGTGTGCTTATACCATTCGATGGAATGGTTTGACCATACAATTGTTTTCTGCCCCAGCCACACCCGTTCAGGGCGCTTCGTCCATCACGTCCTCCATCATGAACCAATAGACGTGCTGCTAGGAGGTGGAGAAAACCCCGTACACAAAGCC
>CAZNGD010000039.1:0-11600 GCA_964572295.1 uncultured Verrucomicrobiota bacterium | reverse complement strand
TTCAGTAAGTGAATATGCTGTGCACGATATTGATATAATTCTAAAAAGTATGAATTCATTTAACACTCCTCAATTATCTATAAAGCTCATGTGTTCGCACATAGCTATCCATTACGTTCTATCGCCAATTCACACATCTATTTCTCTAATCTCCTTTACGGGACATCAGCGATGAGGCTGAGATGGCTTGTTACCAGCAACGCCAGACAATTATGTAACACCCTCATTTTGCGGGGCGCGGGCGGTTGAGTCCAGAAAATTGGCGTTTGGGTGTCGAAAAGGCGTGTTTTTTGGGCCAAAACTGCCAACAAACAGCGCCACGGCAAGTGTCAGGTATTACGGCCATGCCTGGAGAGTTCGGCTATGATCTCTTCAAGACCATGCAAGCCATAGCGCTGGCAGGTGGTCAACACATCATGAAGGTCAGCATCCGGGTTGCGTCGCAACACCTCCAAAATATCGGCTTTTGATTTAAGTCCGCCAGCATATAGCTTGAG
This sequence comes from uncultured Verrucomicrobiota bacterium, assembly GCA_964572295.1. Taxonomy (GTDB): domain Bacteria; phylum Verrucomicrobiota; class Kiritimatiellia; order CAIQIC01; family Lenti-01; genus CAZNGD01. The sequence goes on along the minus strand of CAZNGD010000039.1, from coordinate 11,103 downwards.
CGCAACCAATTGCGGCAGTGGCGTCAATTTCAGTGGACTTCCGGGACGCAAAACCATCGTGGAATCTCGAATTGCGTCTCGAATCACGGCCGGCAAACGATCTCCGAAATTGACAATTTGCACCAGCCCAAAACGGCCCGTAATATTGACCACGCCACCCAAAGGATCGCTCATGTCAGGCTTGCTAATCTCGGCGGTCAAACCGGCAGCGTTAAGCGAATCCGTCACCTCTTGCAAAACAGGAAGAGCAACGCTCACGCCGATATCAATATCCTGAGTATGCCGAACATAATGGTGGGCCGCGAGTGCGACCGCGCCAATCACAACAGAATCAATACGGTGTTGTTTCAGAATTGTCGCCACCCGCTCCGCAGCCTGCAAGATCGGCAACAATTTTTTCATGAAATCAGGACTCCGGATCGCCGACGACAGGATGAAGCCAGCCAAAACGGTTTTTCATCGTTAGCGCTTCCACGACGCGGGCTTCAATGGACAAGTTTTGCACCCGCGCCAGCTCCGGTGCAAACGATTTGTCAGCACTTGCACTGGCCGTCATCACAGGAAAATCGGACTCTGCTGAAGTGGTGTCAACATTCTGCTCTATGGCCATTCCAATTTCCCGCATAACTATCGCCCTCTCGTCATGGCCATTACCCTATCGCAGATCATTGCGTCATGTCAAATTCGCCATGTGAAGACCGGGTTCTCCTTCTACATGAAAACATGCCACCCATCGGATACACCATGAAGCACGCATACATCGGAATTGACGCGCATAAAGACAATAATCTCATTGCCATTGCCAAGGCCGGACGGGAAAAGCGGCAAAAGGCTGGCGCGGGGGCCGGGGGCTGCGTAGGATGAGGCAATGAGTGCAATCTTGGCCAGCCATACCACGCTGCGTTTGGGCGGACCTTGCCGCGAGCTGGTGACTGCGCCCGATGCAGCGACAGCGGTCGCCGCGGTGCGGGCGTGGAATGAAGCCGGTACGCCGTGGCGCGTGATGGGGGGCGGGTCCAATTTGCTGGTGGCGGATACCGGGATTCCAGAGGCGGTATTGCGGGTGGTGGCCGATGGGCCGCAATGCGCGGGTGAGGGGCCGAACCTCATCAAGGTGACTGGCGGCACCGAGCTGGATGCGCTGGCGCAGTTCGCGTTGCATGATGGTTGTGCCGGGTTGGGATTCGCGGCAGGCATCCCCGGCACCGTGGGCGGTGGCTTGGTGGGTAATGCCGGGGCATTTGGCCGGCAACTGGGCGATGTGGTCGAGAAAATCGAAGTGCTGACCCGCGACGGCCTGATTCAGCAGCGGCAGGCAACCGAACTGACTTTTCAGTATCGAGCGTCATCGCTGCAACAAACCGGGGAGATTGTGCTGCGGGCGTGGTTCCGGTGCACGCGGGGTGATCGCGGGGCTTTGCAGGCGGAACGCGAGGAGATTTTGGCATTGCGCCGCGCCAAGCATCCCGACTGGCGCGTACTGCCGACGGCCGGCAGTTTTTTCAAGAATTTGCCGCCGGCCAACCCGGGCGAGCACCGACAGGCGGCGGGCCGCCTGCTGGAGCAAGCCGGCGTAAAATCCATGCGCGAAGGCGGGGCCTACGTTTTTCCGCGGCATGCCAATATCGTCATGGCTGGGCCGGGAGCCACCGCGCAGGATGTGGCGCGCTTGGCGGCACGAATGGCGGCTGCCGTGCAAGCCATGTTTGGCCTGACACTGGAGCCGGAAGTGCGCTACTGGGGCGATATCAATATCAGCCGCGAATAAGCGCGAGAACTTCGTCCCGCCGCTGCTCCATCTCGGCCTTGGTCTTGGCTTCGAGGTTCAGCCGCACCAAGGGCTCAGTGTTGGAACTGCGGACGTTGAACCACCATGTGGGATACTCAAAGCTCAAGCCGTCCAACTCCAGCAACTCCGCGTCGGCATAGCGGGCGCGCAGCGTATTGAAGACATGGGCCGTATCGCTGACGGTGGAATTGATTTCGCCGCTGGCGAAATAGCGCTGGATGGGCGCGATGAGTTCCGAGAGCGGCTGCGCGGACTGCGATACCAGATTGGCAATAAACAGCACGGCCAACGCGGAGGACTCCGCGAATGAGTTTTCCTTGAAGTAATAATGGCCGGACAGCTCGCCGGCAAACAGCGCATCCTTTTCGCGCATTTGGGCCTTGATGAAGGCGTGGCCCACGCGGCTGCGGTGCGGAATGCCGCCATTCTCCAGGATGACTTCCTTGACGGCCCAGGACGAGCGCAGGTCATAGAAGATGTTGGCGCCGGGATTTTGGGCCAGCATCATTTTGGCGATGAGGGCGGTGATCATGTCCATGGGGATGATGTTGCCCTTTTCATCCAAAAACCCGACGCGGTCGGCATCGCCATCGAAGCAGGCGGCAAAGTCATACCGGCCCGCGCGCACGGCCTGTTGCGCGGCCACCAAGGTGTGGGTGTCGAGCGGGTTGGCCTCGTGGTTGGGGAAGGTGCCATCGAGCGTGTTGAACAGCGGCGTTTCATTGAACAGGCCGGCAAACGTTTTGCCTTCGAGAATCCCCATGGCGTTGGCGTAGTCCACCAGCACATTCAGCGGGCGGCGGATGTCGGCAAAGGCCCGGAAATGTTCGGTGTAGGCGGGCAGAATATCGTGGGGCGTGATGCGGCCCTTGGCGGCCGCGGGCGGTGGGAAGTCCCCTTCCTTGACGATCCGCTCCAAATCCATGATGCCGGTTGCGCCGGACAGCGGCGTGGCGTTGGCACGGCAAATCTTGAAGCCGTTCCACGGTCCCGGATTGTGCGAGGCGGTAATCATGATGGAGGCATCCGCGCCGAGCAGTTTGTTGGCGTAGTAGGACATGGGCGTGGAGCACAGGCCCAGGTCAATGACCTCCGCGCCATGCAGCACCAAGCCGCGCGCCAGCGCATCAAACAACGGCTGGGAGTGCGGGCGCATATCGCGGCCGATCACCACCTTTTGGCAGCCGAGGAAGGCATAAATCGCGCGGCCAATCTGGAAGGCGAGATCGTCGGTCAGGGTGTCGCCATAGATGCCGCGGATGTCGTATGCCTTGAAGATGCTTGCCATGACTTGCTCCTGTTGAGGGTGTTGTGTGAGGTCAGTGTAATACCGGGGGTGAAATGTCGCAAGGCCCTTGACGGGTCAGGGGGTGGGGGTGTCTGGTTCGAGCGCTTGCGCGGCTTCGATGATTTCGTTGCGGCGGCCTTCGGCGGCCAGCAGATTCTTGAAATGCGGGTCGCGCAGGGCGAATGAGATTCGTGACAGCAGGTGCAGGTGGGTGCGCACGTTGGGTGAAAGCGGGGTAAAGAGCACCTTGACGGGGCGGCCATCCAGCGCGCCGAACTCCACCGGGGCCTCAAGGAAACAGAGGCAGACCATGGGCGTGGCGATTTCCAGCACGGCGGGATTCCGCACGTGGGGCAGGGCCACGCCGTCGCCGACGCCGGTGGACTGCAACTGTTCGCGCGCCAGCAGCGCCTGGAGAAGGAAATCGCGATTGACGTGATCCGGCAGCTTGAGCAAGCCGACCAACGCCTTGAGGACATCGTTCTTGGTCGCGCCGCTCACGCGATAATGGATTCCGCCATCCTGCAGCGCAGCGGCGAGCGTTGGCAATTGCACGTGATCGGGTTCTTTGAGCCCTTCTTCGGCATTGAAATTGATCCGTTTGGAGGTGGCCCAATCAAAAAGCATCGCCCGGTTGATCCGGTATTGCCCCGCCACCCGATAGGCCGGCAGGCCACCGGTTTGAATCCACCGATAAACCGTTTTTTCCGCCACATTCAGGGCATTTGCTGCATCCTTGACTGTCATTTGCATGGCTGACCTCCGGAGTGAGTGTTCCGGGGTCAAAGGTATGCCTCCTGTCCTAAAATGTCAATCTTTGCGAAAAATGTGGCGCGGAAAACGGCGCTTATCCGCTTGATGCGGAACGATGGTTCACTTATGATGCTGGAATGCCCTTCATCCAGTCCAGTCTCGATTGGCAGGAAAAGCTGCGCATTCTTTCCACCGATGCCCAATACGATTTGTCCTGCGCGTGCGGTTCCACGCCAACGGATCATCGGCGACGCGGCCTCGATGACCGTTGGCTCTATCCGGTGACGCTCCAAAATGGGGGGCATAGCCTGATGTTCAAAACGCTGGTGTCCAACCAGTGCAGCAGCGATTGCAAATATTGTCCGTTGCGCGCCGGGCAAGACCGGGTGCGACGCTGCGCGCTGACGCCGGAGGAAATTGTGCGCGCCTTCATGCCTTATTGGCGCGCGGGCGAAGTGCTCGGCATATTTTTGACCAGCGGGGTTTGCGGCCAGCCCGATGCCGCCATGTCGCGCATGTTGGCCACGGCGGAAATCCTGCGCTACCGCGAACGATTTCGCGGGGTGCTGCACATCAAGCTCATTCCCGGCGCATCGGACGCCGCCATTGAGCGGGCGCTATCCCTGGCCTCGACGGTGTCGCTCAATCTGGAAACCGCCGGCGCGCAACACTTCGCCAAACTGACCACGCGCAAGGATTATCTCCAACACGTGATTGCGCCGCTGCGGCGGGTGGCGGCGCTGACCGCGCCGGGCGCGCCCTATGCGCGGGTCAAAACCACCACGCAATTCATGGTGGGGGCCGCCGACGAAACCGACCGCGAAGTCGTGCGCTACATGGAAGGGCTCTACGACCGCCTGGGCTTGCACGGCATCTACTTCAGCGCCTACCAGCGCGGGCTGGGGACTCCCGATCTGCCCGGCGAGACCAGCACGGTCAGCAACGCGGACTTGCTGCGGCGCGAACACCGGCTTTACCAGACCGATTTTTTGTTGCGCAAGTACGGGTTTCAGGCCGCTGAAATCGGGTTTGACGAGGCGGGCAATCTGCCGCTGGATGTGGACCCCAAAGAGCATTGGGCCCGGCGGCATCCGGAGCGATTTCCCGTGAATGTGAATCAAGCGGATAAAGCGGAATTGCTGCGCGTGCCCGGCCTGGGGCCGGTAAGCGTCAAGCGCATCCTGACCGCGCGGCGCAACGGGGAGCGCGTGCGCAACTTGGCGGGCATCGGCCTGCGCGGCGCGCGGGCCCAACGAGCGGCGGCGTGGCTGACATGTTGAATCGCGCGGGCCGGTGCGGCGGCGGCGCGCGGATTGTCAGTCCAGCGGCCAGTGGAGAGTCAGCGCCAGATTCTTGCTCGTGGGGAAGGCGTAGTCCTTGTCGCCAAACGCCAGCGTGGCGGTGTCGCCTGCGGCCTGAATCGTGAAGGCGACATCCGGTTGCCGTTCATGAAGAATCGCCGCCAAGGTGACCGCTTTTTCAACGCCATCGCCCCGGCGGGCATTCCACAGTTCGTCGGGTTGGGCCGCGCGGGTGCTGTCGTAGATGGATTCGTTGGGCATTTCGCGCAGGCAGGCGACCACCATGGGAACATCCATCGGGCGGGTTTCCGCGATGCAAACCGGGGAGCGCTCGATGGCGGCCTTGAGGTAGGGGCGGGGGTCCACGCGGGATAAATCACGATAGGCGTGGAAGGCCAGGTCGGCGACGGGATGGGTGTCGCGAATGGCCTCCAGGGCGGCGGTAATCTCTTCGCGCGTCATGCCCGCCCGCAAGCCCAGGTCGGGATTCCGGCTGAATTGCCGCGGTTGGTGGGCATCGGGCCAGCGGGGTTCCAGTTGGCAGAAGGCGTGCAGCTCCTTGATGATCTCGCAGGCATTGGCGTGGTAGCAATCCACCTCGCGCGCCAAGCGCTGGCGGTCGGCTTCGAGGTTGAGGTCAATCTGGCCCTGCTGGAAGAAGTCATCAAACTTGTTGAGCGGAATGCGATTGGGCATGGGCTCGGCAAAGAAGTCGTCTTCTTCCATTTCCGCCAGCAGCTTGCTGCGGGTGGAGTCGGAGACTTTGAAGGAACAGGAATCCTCGAAGGCGTAGGCGCGTTCCGCCGGCAACCAGCGGCGTTTGCCATGGATGGTGTGCTCGATTTGGAAGCACTTTTGGCGGGCCGGGCTCTGGCGCAAAAAGTTGAACATGATTTCGGACGTGACCGGCGTTTTGAGAAACGCGCGCAATTTGCTTTGCATCCGGCTATAGGCGGCGTGATCAATGCTGGCCTCGGGATAGACCGTGTGCACCCAGCCGGTGTGATGCGCCACAATGGTGACCTGTTCATTCTCCAACGCGCGCCGCGCCTTGGTGGACAGTTCCGTGCCATTGAACCACATGGTTTTGGTGACGAGCCGCCGGTTGTTGGTCAGAATGCCTTCGTTGACATCCACAAAGTTCTGGGAGTGGAGCGGGGTGGCCACGAGAAAAATGTCGTCCAGCGAAATTCCGCACAGGATGTACAGCGCGGCGGCGTACAGCGTGGACAGCGAGACACATTCGCCCGCGCCCTGATTCTCATGGCCGGGCTTGTAGCGGAAGGAATCCATGGCCTCCACGGTTTCCGTTTTCCAGTACGGGATGGTGTCGGCGGTGTATTTTTCCAAACCGAAATGCCGCCGGATATCCAGATCGAAGTAAAACTTGTCGCCTTCGTAGCCGAAGAGCGCGTTGCTTTGGGCAATGGTTTCCGGTGACAGATACGGCGCGAACCGATCCATCTCCCGCTTTTGCGTGGTCAGTCCCCAGGTTTCGAGGTCGAGGTTGAACACGTAATGGTCCATGATGTACTGCTTGAGGCGCTGGATGCGGCGGTAGGGGGTCAACTTGGCGAAGTTGGCAAACCACGGGTCTTCGCGCCACTTCCAGATGAGTGGCGACATCAAGTTGGCCAGCACCAGCGGATAGAGCAGGCTGGGAAACACAAAGATTTCCATGTCGGAAAAAGTATACGCGGCGGAAACTTCTTCGAGTCTCGCCGCCGACACACGGGGAATGGAGCGTTGATTCATGGCGGGCAAGATACGACCCAACCGCTCCCGCAGCAAGTAGTAAGGTCAGGCCGGTCCGGGCCGCCGTCCGTGGCGGGGGCGCCCGCCGGGCGGGGGGACATTTTCTTTGCCATTGCCTGGCAACGCGGCGGCGACCTAGTATCTTGGTTGCGATGCTGCAATTTTCGGACAAAGTGAAAGCCAAACTGGCCGTCTTGCCAGACCAGCCGGGGGTGTATTTGATGCGCAACCGGCAGGGGCGCATTATCTATGTGGGCAAGGCCGCCAACCTGCGCAATCGGGTGTCGTCGTATTTCCGCCGGCATACCTTCGCCAAGGGGGAGCCCAAGTTGCGCGGCCTGATTCGCAGCATAGACGACTTCGATATCCTGCCGTGCAAAACCGAAGCCGAAGCCACCCTGACCGAGAGCCGCCTGATCAAAGATTACCGGCCGCGCTATAATGTGTCGCTCAAAGACGACAAACGGTTTTTGCTGCTGCGCGTGAATCTGCACGATCCGTTTCCCCGCTTTGAAGCCGTGCGGTTGCGCAAGGACGATGGCGCGCGCTATTGGGGGCCCTATGCCTCCTCGGCGGCGGCCTGGGCCTCGCTGGAGTTCGTGGATAAACAATTCGGGTTGCGGCGCTGTCGCCCGCGGGAGCCCGGCCCGGAAGATCACCGTCATTGCCTGAATGACATCGTGCGGTTCTGCTCGGCCCCGTGCATTGGCAAGGTGACCCCGGCGGAATATCGCGGGCGGGTTCTGACCGCGTGCGCATTTCTGGATGGCGAACGCCGCGAATATCTCGACAACGTGCGCCGGCAGATGGCGCAGGCGGCGCAGGAACTGAAATTTGAAAAAGCCGCCGCCTTGCGGGATATGTATCTGCTGCTGCTGCGGGGCATTCGCGAAAAAGCGCGCGGCCGCAAAAGTCCGCAACTGAAAAAGGAAGAAGCGCGTCAGGGTTTGGCGGAGTTGCAAACCCGTTTGGGCTTGCCCCAACCGCCGACCGTGATTGAGTGCTACGACATTTCCAACATCTCCGGCACAAACTCGGTGGCCAGCCGCGTGGTGGCGGTGGATGGCGTGCCGTTCCCGGCACGCTATCGGATGTACCGCATCAAAACGGTGGCGGGGGCGGATGATCCGGCCTCCATGGCGGAGATTATTCAACGCCGTTTTTCCCGCGCGCTGGCCGAGGGTGAAACCCTGCCGGATTTGGTGCTGGTGGATGGCGGCATTACGCAACTGCGCGCCGCACGGGCGGAACTGGATGCGCTGGGACTGCCACAACAACGGGTGGCCGGGATCGCCAAACAGTTTGAGGAATTATATCACGACCCCACCAGCGAGCGCGCGCCGCTCCGGTTTGCGGCCGATTCACCCGCACTGCGCGTGTTGCAGCAAATCCGGGATGAGGCGCATCGGTTTGCGTTGACCTATCACCGCAAGTTGCGCGCGCAACGCATCCGCGAGTCGGTGTTGGATGACATCGAAAGCGTGGGCGAAAAGCGCAAGGAGCAACTGCTGGCGCATTTCGGTTCGGTGGAGCGGCTCCGGCGGGCCACCGAGGCGGAACTGGCGGCCGCACCCAATATCGGCCCCAAGCTGGCGGCCTTGATTTATGCCGTGCTGCACCCCAAGGCCGACTAGAGCATTTGCAGAAATAATGTAGCCGTTTTGTCTACTGCATTGGGCTTGGCCGTTGTCAGGCTGCATCGAAATAGCGTTGCTATTCCTGCTTCGCCTTCCTCGGCCAAGCCCAATTCGCTACGACCTCCCGGCTACATTATTTCTTCAAATGCTCTAAACCCCTGGCGGGGGGGGCTAGGGGCGGATGGGGGTGTGCAGGCGGCTGCCATCGGCGATCCGCGCCGGGGTGTCCGTGGGATTGTGCAAGCGCACGGCGCCTTCAATGCGAATGTTCGCGCCGAAATGGATGTCGCCGGTGATATCCAAGGAGTCGCAAGCCAGCAGCGACGGCGCGCCTTGGGCAAAACGCTGCTCGAAGTCGGCAATCTGCCGATAATAGCGCGAATCCAGCGTGATGGCGGGCGGGGGCGAAAAACGTTGCGGATGCAAGGCCACTTGGTGTTCCTCGCCCAAGGTGTAGAGGTCGGAGCGAATGGCCAGCAGGTCGTTGGTGGTTTTGACCGGCGCAAAACGGAAGCGGGGCACCACCAGCGCGGCGGCGTGGTCAAAGCAGCTAATGGCGGACCCCATGGCGGCTTCCAACTGCACCACGGCCGGGGAGTCGCTTTGCACGGGGTCCACGGTTTTGCGGTTCACAATCAGGGGCAGTTGCGGGAGGCCGGAGGCGGCGCGGAGCATCTCGCGCAAGGCCGCCAAATCCAGCCAGAGGTTGTTCGTGTTGAACAGCGCAAACTTGGTGATGTCCTGAAAGTCGGCGGTTTCGTCGGGCGGGCATTGGGCGGACTCGCGCAAGAGCAGGCGGCCCGTGGCCGCATCGCGCGCCAGATGGCCGCCCTTGCGGTCGCATTCGGTGCGGGCGGTCACCTCCATCAGGAAGGGCACGTTGTGACTGGCAATGTGTCCCAAAATACCCATGTGCAGCAACGCGCCCAGATTGTCCGCGTTGGATACAAATGCGTAGCGAAAGCCGCTGGCCAGCAGGTTGTCGAGCAGGCCGGTGGTTTGGAGCGCGAGATAAATATCCGCGTGGCCCGGCGGGCACCATTCCAGCGCGGGTTGCGCCGGCCAGGAGATGGGCGCGCGAGTTGCCGCCGACAGTTTGGGCACCCGGTGCTGCACAAAAGATAACGGCAGGTCCCCCGGATTGCGGAAACGCGGATGCGTCTGGGCCAAGGCCGCCAACGAGTCCGCTTCCGTGGAAAAACTATTCATCAACAGCAAGGGCAACGGCGCGCGACAGCGTTGGCGCAGGAACTCCACCTGGCGCACGATGATATCCAAAAACGACAGGCCGTTTTTGGCGATAATCAACGACTTGGCCTGCTCCAGCCCCATGCTCGTGCCGAGGCCGCCATTGAGCTTGAGCAGGATTGTTTGCCGGATGGCGCTTTCGCCGGCCGGATTGAACTCATCCAGTTCATCAAGCCGGGGCAAGCGGCCGAGCGGGGCCAGGCTGGCGCCGGGAATGGTGCCCACATCCCCGTCATTCCAGCGTTGAACATTTTGCAGAAACGCCTCCATGACCAACGGCGGCGCGCCGTCAGCCGTCATCCGGGCGCGGATTTGTTCGGGAATGGGCGGCACGGTCATGGCGTTGGCGCCGCTTACGGTTCAGCGTCCGCAAGCAGTTCGTCCACCGTCTCGCGCAGTTGCTTGATTTTTTGGTCGCGGATTGCGTTCTGGGTTTGGTGGACGTGCAGAATGGTGGCGTTGCGCTGATTACGCGGCAGCACCAGCAAGGGGTCTATCGGCAGGAATGCCGCCACCCCGCGATGCAACTCGGACAGGGAGTAGGTGTGGACACCGCCGGAATGTTTCACGGAAACCTTGTCGCCATCAATCGCGATGATTTCGGCATTCTCGCGCAAGACTTGGCCTTCGGGGCCCGGCAGGATGGGGAAGATGATTTGTCGGCCATTGATCCCTTGGCCGGGATTGACATCCTTGATGATGGGTTGCACGGGCAAGCCATCCTTGGCCGCGGCAATTTCCTTGGCCATGTAGCGGCGGAGCAGGGCGGTACGTTCATCGGCGCTGCTGTCGAGCAGCCGCCGACTGGTATCCTCCAACTCGCGCGCGAGAGTTTCCGCCTCGGCCAATGCCGCCTGCGTGGCATCGCGCCAGGCGGCGGGATCCGGCCGTTGGATGGCGTTATATTTTTCCTGCAGGCGCTGGATCTGCGCCTCCTGTTGCATGCTGATCTCCTGCGCCTGTTGCAGGGCCACGTGGAGCGGTTGCGCATCCGCCACTTGTTGGCGCAGTTGGCGGGCCTGCTGCCACAAATAGACGTTGCTGATGCACAGGAGCCCCAGCGCCGCCACCGTCGTGAGCGCCATGACGGTTTTCCGAATGCGGCGCGATTTGGGCAGCTCGGGAATTTGGAGCGGGTTGGCGCATTCGGGGCACTTGATGATGAAACCCGCGCCGCCTTCGTCCACTTCCAGATTGTGCCCGCATTCCGGGCAATCAAAGTTGATCAATGCCATACGTGCCTGCTTTCCCGTGGGCAAACCCCACGCCGGCAATATAGGTGGCCCCACCACAATGTGCAAGTTTCCCCTTGTTGCGCCGCCGCGCGCGGCC
>CAZNGD010000038.1:0-11827 GCA_964572295.1 uncultured Verrucomicrobiota bacterium | reverse complement strand
TACACCAGGACGTACACTCTTTCCCTACACGACGCTCTTCCGATCTCGCCACGGTCGCCTCCCACACCTGCGCCGGATCAGCCGCCGCCGACTTCTTCGACAATTTCCACCTCGGCCACGACGCCGTCGGTGGGCAGGCTGACGAGTTCGATGCCCTGGAAGCGCGGCGAGGTGCGGCCGTAGAGGAGCGGCAGCGTTTTGAGCGTGGCCTGGGGAATGGTGACGCGCAATCCGCCGACACTGGCGCTTTCCACGACAAGCTCTTTTGCGCGAGCAGCGAGGCTGGCGCCGCGCTGGACGCCTTCGCCCTGCACGGCGAGGGCGGAGATGGCCTGGGCAACGTTCGCACCCATGGGCGTGAACGTGGCGCGGGCGACGATGCCGGCAAGCACCATATCCACCAGACCATGTTCGTCCGTGGTGTCGTTTTCAGTTTTCATGTCGAACGAAACGGTGACACCTTCCCTGCTTTGCAGGCTGGTCCAGGGCAACCCATCTCCCCATGAAATCCGCGCGGGATTCGTCGGGATTTCGGTCGGGTCCAGGGCTTCCACGACGGGCGCAGCGACAGCGGCGACGGTGAGCCGCGCGGCGGCATTCGTCCATTCGGTGGTGTTTTTGAGGATTGCGGTAATGGTCATCGAGCCCAGCGTTGTTTTGGTGGCGCTGATGATGACATCCGGCATCTTGGTGATGGCGGCGCAGTGGAAGGTAATCTGCTCTTTTCCGTTCAGCGGCGTGATGAGGCAAGCGGTGTCGGCGACGCCGAAAAGGCTGGTGCCGACGACCATTTCAAGCGGCGCGTAAATCGCGGTGACGATGGGCTTGGTGATTTGTCCGACCGGCTCGAACTCGATGCTGACGGGGATGCCCAGCAAGCGTTCGTCGAGGTTGGGACTCTCGGAGGCATCAATCGCAAAAGTTTCGAGCGCCAGGCTGACCTTCACGTCGCCCTTTGTGCGGATGATTTGATTGCCAAGTTTGACCAACGCAGGGCCGCGAAGGGTGGTTCCACGTGTGTATGTGCTCATGATTTTGTTCCTTTCCGTATGTTTAAGCTTCTGGTTCCACAGGCAGCGCCACCGACACCACGCCGGCGAGGCTCCACACCACGCCTTCGGCGGCGACGACTTCCGCGGCTGTTTTCAATTCGACGCTGTGGCAGTTTGCCGCCCGGCTGATGATTTTTTGCACGGCGAGCCGTGCGGTTTTCCCTGTCGCGCCGGACCCGGAGCGGTTGAACAGCGCATTTTCGGTGATGACGATGGTGCAGTCCCATTCCTCGATATGCCCCGGCACGGGGACCGGCCCCTTATTCACACTGATGACCACAAAGAGGCCGAGGGCGGCCAGCGCCTCGGTGATTTTGGCATCGAGGTCGCCGTTGGCGTTCGTCAGGATTTCCACGCCTTGGAACCAGTCGCCGGTGAGCAGATCGCTCTGAATCCGTTTTTCCGCCCGCGAAATAAAGTCGAGATTGGGGTCTTGAACATCCATCATGCAGCCCCTTGTTTTCGCAGGATTTCCTGAATGACATTGAGAACGCCCTTGCGCCCCGCGCTCTCCATATCGGTCTTGATCGGGAGTAGATCGGGGTCATGCTTCAGCGTCGCGGCCGTCACCAAATTGAACAGGACGCGCAGCGTTCCGCCGTCGAGGTTTTTATCCACCGTCGCCAAAAAGTTGCGGCCTTTCGGGCGAAAGATTTTGACGCCATCGCGGACGACTTCGGCAACGGTTTTGCCATAGGACAGGGCATCCGTCGGGATCGTGAGATGCTGGCGCTGCCGCGGCAGGATGGTCAAGGGGCCTAGAGCGCGGCGGAATCCGGGGGAGGAAATGGTGACGGCACCCTCGCTGGCGCTGGCCTCTTCGGCAACGCTTTCGGCGGCTTTGGTGAGGTGCTCCGTTCGGGTGGCGGGGCCGTGTTTGATCGTGTCGGCGGTGGTGTGGCGGGTTTTCGCCGCTTCCAAAATGTGGTCGCGCACCAAAACGGCCACTTCGTGGGTGGCGGCGGTGTTCAGCTCCTGGCGGCCGGCGGGCCCCAGCCGCTGCACCAGCGCTTGAAGCAACGAAGAGGCGCGGTTGTCCACTTGGCAATCGAGGCGGATCACAGTGTGCCTCCAAGCTCTTTGAGAAGCTGCGCGGTGAAGTCCGCGCCGAAATCGCCCAGGGCGTCGGCAATTTCTCGCTCGCCGGGTGACAAATCGGTGTCCGGCTCGCCGGCGGGTCCAAGGCCGATTTTCGCGGCTTCGTCTTTAGGCACTTCCCGCCAGCCCATGCCGCTGCCGAAGGCAAACGGCGGAAAGGCATTGTTGAGGGTGTCGGCGAAACCGCCTGCGCCATCGCCGATGGCTTGCCAGATGGGTGAGTTTTTCAGCGCAATCATGCGCGGGTCGCCCGTTGGCGACGGGTATCCGCGTGCGGCGCCCTCCCAGGCAACCGCTTGGCCGGCGGCTTCCCACCGCGCGGCCCAATCGCGCGGCACGGCGCGGCCGTACACGCGAACCAACGACCACGCGGGATATTCGCGCAGCGCATACGGGCTGCTGCCCGCCTTGGCTTGCGCCGCACTTCTCGCCATGCGGACATTGGTTTCAATGGTCAGATTCAACCGGGCGCGGCTCGACAAATCGCGCAAGCTGCCGCGTTCGGCGGGTTCGACCAGTCCCAAATCGCCCGGAAAGCCGCCCGCCTCGGCATCATAGCCCAGGGCATCGAGTTCGCGCTGGAGGGTTTCGCGGGCTTTGGCGTCGTTCCACTCGCCTTTGGCCAGCCGCGCCAGCGTGTCCTGCAACCGCAGCAGATAGGTCCGCTTGGTGCAGGTGGCAGAAAAAAGGGACCGCCGCCGGATTTCCGCCGCAACCGATTCGCGAATAGCGGCCGTGTCCATGTGGGTTGGGAAGGCGGTTTTGGCTAGGATGGTTCCGGCAGCAGTCAAGTCAAACTCCAGTGGTGCGGGCAAACTCGCCACGAGGCGGACCGGCGACAGGCGGCGGAACGCCACCCGTATCCACTTCAACAGCCTCGTCGGGCTGTTCAACGGCGAAATCGCCGCGCGAAACGGCGGACAGCAGCGAGAGGGCGTCCGAATACTCCAACCGCCGCGCATCGTCTTGCAGCATTCTCACGCCGGGAAGGCGGGAGAGAAGGCGCCAGCGGGCGATCGCCAGCGCGGCGGCCCGCAGCTCTGCGGGAATAGTTCCGGCAGCGCCCAGGCGGTTGCTGGCGTGTGCCGCCACGCGCCCGCGCACCTCGGCAACCACAGAGGCCAGCACGTCCGGCACGGGATCCCCATACGAACCCGTCGCCGCCGTCTGCACGGCGGTCAACTCGGCAGCGGCCAGGCGCTCCGCCAAGTCGTCAGATGTGAGAGTGATCCAAGACATGATGTTTCCGGTGAAATCCCCCGCGCCCGCTGCAATGCGGGCGCGGCGGGATCGCAACTACCAGGCGACGCCCTGCACTTCGATGGTCGCGTTGGTCGGGCCGCTGACTTTCAGCACATCGCCCGGAACCAACCAAACTCCGTTGGACAGGGTGGCGCTGCCCACCCCTGCGGCAACGGTGATGTCGGCCAGCACCTGCACCAAATTCCCGTGGACACGGGATACCGTGGTCGTCTGGGTATTCGGCAGCACGCCGTACACGTGCAGCGCAGTCGGCTGGACCGCTCGGTCAAAAATGAACGAGCCGACCGCCGTCGCACCCGCCGCATTGGTCGAGGCATAGGTGTGGTCAACGCTGTACGGAGCCATTTGCGCGATGGCATACGAGACAAGCGCAAGCATCATCAGCAGCGTGATTGTCAGGAGTTGTTTTCTCATGATGTTTTTCCTTTCGGTTTGATTTTCAAAGTGTGCGGGCGGGGCGGCTTGCGCCGCCCGTGCCCGGTTGCTGACTACTCGAAGCGCAGCAGCGATTCATTGATGCCGACCTCCCTGCCGAACAGGGCGTTCACGGAGAAACTGCCCTTGCCGGTCGGGCCGTCAATGTAGACAACGTTGGTCATGGTGAAGCCCGTGGCGGGTTCGACGAACTCCTGCACCTTCTCGTAGGGCGATTTGCCCAGGAACGGGATGGTGCGGCCTGCAACGGCGATGGCGTCGGGATGGCAGACGAATCCGGGCGACTCGATCTGCGGCAGCTCGATGACGGCCTTGAATCCGAAGAGACCCGGAATCACGCCGCCGACGATGGCATCGCGCCCGCCATAGACGTTCGCGTCCAAATCGCCCAGCAGCTCCGAGAAGAACTCGGGGTTCAAGACGAGCACCGAGCGATTGACGCGCAGCTTCTTCTTGATGGTACGGGCACGGATGGCCGTGATCGCCTTGCGACCGAACCCGGCGAGGCTCACCTTCATCTTGTCGGCGGCGGTGTCGCCATAGTTGTCGGCGGTGACCAGCCCCACAATCTGGCTCAAAATGGCATCTGCCATCTCGGCGGAGTTGAGGTCGGCCTTCCCCTCCCACCACTGCGGGTGGAAGTTCGCCATCTGGGCGGGTGTGATCTGGAACCCCACGATGTAGCGCTCGTCAATCTTGACGGAGCGATGCACGAGGTTCGCCCCCGCCCGCGCAAAGTTCTTGGTGGTGTCGTCCCAGGTTTCCGCCGTGTCTGCCGACACGAGCGCGACGTTGATGTTCTCGCCAGGGTCTTTAGCTTCAGCGCTGAAGTCCATCGAGAATGCCCGCAGGGGGGCAAGCTGCCGGGTCAATCCGGCCAGGTACCGCTTCGAATAAATTTCGGCGGCGACATTGGTGTTTGTTGTGGCCATGTTCGTTCCTTTCGGTTTGTTTTTTCGATTCTGGTTTGGCTACTCGTCGTCTTCGGCGAGCGATGCGCCCTCGTTGATGGCGTGGATGTTGACGGCGAAGAAGGCATCCCTTTCCGCTCCGACATTCATTCCCTTCCATTTCCGGTAGATGCCCAGGGGCGTCTTGTCCTCGACCTTGGTGTCCGGCGTTTTCGCGCGGCGGAACGACACCGGGGCGGTCCCAGCCGGCTTCTGCTCCTCGACAACCTTTATGCCGTCGGCGAGGGTTGACGCCTGTTCGGGGTTCGCGCGGTAAAACGCGACGGCCGACTCGTCATCCTTGAAGCGGTCGCCGTAGGCGGCGCGGAAGGCTTCCGCCCCCGCCGCGATTTTCGCTTCCGCCTGGGCGGCGGCGAGGGTTTCGATCTGCGCAATCAACGCCTGGATTGCCTCGGCAATCTGCTCTTGCGTGGCATCGGCATCGAGGCCCAGCAGTTTTTTGATGGTATCCATGTTTTGTCCTTTCGGTTGTGGTTTGTTTTCGACTTCGTCTGCACGGTACGAAATGGGCTTGAGGCCTTTGAGGGCGTGGTCGTTGGTGATGGCCACGCCAAGCAGCGTGTCCCAGACGGCTCCCCGTTCCGCCCACTCGCTGCGGGGGATTCTTTCGCAATCCACCTCGACGCTCACAAAGCGGTAGATGCCGCCCCGCGCCAGCTCTTCGCCCAGCGCCGTCCAACGGAATTTCCCATACAGGCGCTCATCCTGTATCATCAGGTCCACCAGCCACGCCGCCGCCTCGGTCTTTTGGTCGGGCTGGTTCGCCAGGTGGTCAATGTTCACCAGCAGGCAGTGATGGGGATTGCGGAGTTTGGCGAGGCGGAACTTGTCGAACATCCTCTGAAATCCACCTACCGAAAACTCCGCCAAAAATTCAAGCGTCTGGCCGTCGGAATCGTGGATGTTTCGCTTTTGAATGCTTGGATATGCCAATTCAACCCACGCGGCGGGGTCAAACGTGTACCCTGTCGCGCCCGTATGCCCTGCAACTTGGCGGAATGCCATTGCAAAACGATTTGCAGAATGTTTCCGAGTCCTCATTCGTCTTTCCCCTTTCGATCGTTCCTGGGCGATTCTGGAGCCGTTTTTTCCAGCACCGCCGCCACTTCTTCGGCCACAATGCCCTCCAAAACCTCGTCCAGCTCGCCAGCCATCAGTTTTGCTTGAAGGTTGGGCAGCTCTTTGGCCATTTCAACCACCGCCGCTTTGAGGTCGCCGCCGCATTCGCGCAGCGTCCGGCTCATCAGCTCGCGGACCGGTGCCAAATCCGCCAGGAGCGCCGCCGCCGCCGCCGCGATGCGTCCGGCTTGCCGCTCCGGCACCGGATGGCCGCCGCTGCGGAACGTTTCCGAAAAACCGCCAAACGACGGTGCCGCCGCCGGCAGCACCTTGCGCGTGACCTTCCAGCCCGTCCGCTCCATGACCTGCTGCTCGTCCAAATCGAAGAACTGGCTCATCGCCACGACTTGCCGCGAGGCGTCGCCGCTGTCCTGTTCCTCGCGGCTGGAAATTTCGAACCACGCCAAAGGCGGCTCGCCCGGACGCAGAAGCCCCGCCTCGGTCAACACCCGCAAATCGAAGCACTTTTGGAAGGCCTCGCTGATGTCCCGCGCATCCGCCCGCGCCAGAATCCGAAACGCCTCCATGTGGGCGGATCCGGCCAGCGTCCCGCTGCCGGCGGAACTCAGCATCGTCAAAAAGCCGCCCGTGCCCGCCTGCACCAGTTTTTGGCTCAGCCACTCCAGCCGCGGCTGGAATGGCTCCGTGCCGCGCGGCTGGTCGTTGGGCGTGTAAATCGTTCCGGCGGGGAAGGCGGCATCGGCGCCGGCCCGTGCGGCCGCCGCCGCCTTCTTGAACGCCTCCATGGATTGGGCATCCACGTTGTCCGGCGCAATCACAACGCCTGACGGAATACCATAAATTTCAACAAAGTGGTCCCAGTCCTGCTCGCTGAGATTGGCGCGGATATATTTCAGCAGCGCGATTCGCCCAATGGGACGCGCAGCCTCCAACACAATGATGCGCCCCGGATCGAACGGCTCGCAGTTTTCCAGACTCGCGCCGATTTCCGCCTCCGGGTTGAAAAACCAATCGCCGGCCGTCCCGTCGCGCCGCACGTTCCAGTGGTCAACCGGGATAAACTCGCCCGCCGCCTCGTCCGGCTCGACAATCGAGAATCCGCGAAACTTCGCCAAGTTGAGGTGGGCAATCGCTTCATAAACGTTGCTCATCCGCTCATAGGCGCGTTCCAGCGCGACGGCCTGGTCTTTGGCCAACCTCTCCCGTACGGGGTTGCGCGGGTCGTCATCGTTTGCGTCGGGATCCCACCGCGCAATCTGCCAGTTCAGTTCTTTAAGCGCACCCTGCCGCCGGTCAATGATGCTCAAGTAATCTGGATCAGCGCTTTCAATGCCGATGTAGGGAGCGCCGAATGTCCACATCAGGTCGGCAAAATCGCCCTGCAAGTACGACTCCATCAAGCGAATTGCCCGCTGGATGGTCAGCCCGAAGCACGGGTTGTCGTCGCGGCTGCGGGCGCGACGCTTGCCCACCCAGAACCAAAAGCCCCGCTTGCCCTCGGCCGCCGTCTCGCTGCTTTTCAACCGCGCCGTCCAATTCCCGATCCAGCTCATGCCAACACGCTCCTTGTCTGATTTGCCGCCCCGTCATCCAATGCCACCGGCATGAAAAACCCCTTCTTCGTCTTGCCCGCATGAAGCGCCAGCGCCAGCGCCCAAAACCGGTCGCTGTGCCCGTTCTTGCCGCGGTCAGCCGTAAAACGCACATTCCCCGCCGCCGTCGTCTCCTTCTTCACCGCCCGCAAATCGGCAAGAATTTCTTTGCGTTCGGGAATCCGAACCGCCCTGTCCTCGAACGCCGCCCGCAGCGGATACGCCAATTCCTCCTTCACCCCGGAGGTGAATTTGACTTCTTCGACCTTATAGCTGCCAAACCGATTCCGCGCGCGCTCGGCAAATTGCCGCCCCAAGCCCGACGCATCAATGCAGCAGCGGCGAATTTCCGGCCGCTCCAAAATCTCATACAACGCCGCCTCTTGCGTCGAAAACTCCACCGCCTTCATCTCCACGATTTGGCGCGTGTAGAACACGCTGCCAAGCCGCTGCAACACCCAAATCACCGTCAAGTCGTGGTCGCGCCCAACATCCACGCCCACAAACCACTCGCCGCCCGCCTCCGGCGTCTCCCATTTGTCCAGCGGCCCATATTGGGCGCCTGTGATCAGGTCATATTCCAGGAACGCGCTCGCGTCGTCCGACGGCTCGCACATGAACTCCTCAAGAAAACTCTCCAAGTCCGCGCAACCCGCCTTGATGAAATTGAAATAATCCGCCTCGTCCATTTCTTGGCGCGGGTCGTCCGGCGGCAGCTTCCCTTGCAGCTTGTAGAGAAAGCCCTGGTCCAGCGCATCCTGCAACGTCACCCGGTGCAGGCTGAGCCCCTTGGGGTTGCCGCCCTCGCGAATTTCGCGCACCAGCCCGTTAAAGAAGTTGGCACTGCCCCGGTGCGTGCTGAAAATCTCCATGCTGCCGCCCCAGGTGATGCCCGGATAGGCAATGCTGTAGAGCTTGCGCGGGTCGGGATGCAGCGCGAACTCGTCGAGAACGCGGTCGCCCCGCTTCCCCGCCTGCGCGTCCGGGTTCGACGACATCGAATGCAGCCGCAACCCGTTCGCCATCGAAAGCACATAGGCGCTGTGCCCCTTCTCATCCACCACGCGCTCGCCCAAATCGCGCGCCGCCGGATCCACCAGGTTTGCAAAGGCTTTGCAATCCTCTAGAAAAAGCCTGGCTTGGATGTCGTCGCGGCTCGAAATCCACGCATCCAGCCGGGCATCTTTCCGCGCCTTGCGCCGGATCAGCCCGTAGGCCGTCGCCCATGTCCAGCCAATCTGCCGGCTCTTCTCGGCAATTTTCAGGCGGCTGTTGTCCAGCACCCACTTCGCTTGATACGGCAGCAGCAGCCTATCCCGTGCGGGCACGTTCTTGGCTTTACCTGGGCGGGGAGCGTCGCTCATAGAATCTTCGCCGCCTCCTCGATTTCCGCCATGGTTTCCGCCGTGATTCCCCCCTTGGAGGCCAGCCCTTGCAATGCCGTTTTGGCGGCGGCCATCTTATCCTCATATTCGCGCAGCTTCTGTTCTGTATTCGAGCGCCGAATCTCGTTTGCCTCTTGTTGCACCCGCAACCGTTGCAGCTCGACGAATAGCGCCGGGTTCTGTGTCTGGATGCTTTGCAGCTCAAAGGCCGCCTGCGCCACCCGGTTGATCTGGTCAACATTCAGGGCCAAACCCTTGTCTGCGGCCAGCGCATCTTGGAACGACTGCGCGAACTCGTGTGCTTCCAAAATCGGCCGCATCTCAACGTACCAGCGACGGAACTCATACAGCGCTGACTTTCCGCACGTGATGCCTTCCGACTCAAGCTGCGCCAGCATCTCCTGCCAGGATGTCACCTCAAAACGCTCGAATATCTCCTTGCGCTTCGCCTGCGGGAGGCTCTTCAAGATGCTGTTGCTGTAGGATTTTTTCGTCATGCACAAAAGCGCCGGGCGGTGGTGGGCCGCTTGTTAAGGCGAGGGGCCGGCTCTCCCTCGGGCTCGGGCTGAAGAATGAGAGCGCGAGCCAGGCGTGTGGTGGGTCATAAATTGGTCCATATCAGCCATCGCGTAATGCCCTTAAGATGGATTCTGAATTCGCGGATGCCGAAAATCTGACGGTTTCCGTCACCGGGGCGACATCTCGCTCGCACGCACGATACCGCTGTTCGAGCGCAATGCAGGCGTCTCGCACCTCGGTTAGCGTCGGCCGCGGCGCACGCAAAGCGGCCCGCGCAAATAGAGTCTCTTCCGGCACCACATAGGGCGCGGCTTCCACCAATATTTCCAACACGCTGATCATCGTGAGCCTGGTTCGTTCAGTCACAACCGCCTCCGTGAGCGTTCATCCAACGCCGCCACATTTTTCTCAAGGGTCTGGATGTTGCGTTCCATGGGTTCCAGGCGGCGCTCCAGCCGGGCAACGTCCTTATCAACTTCCTTGCGGCAGTTTTCACGCTGCGCCGCAGCCGCCCGCGCATAGTCCGACACGGCCCCCCTGATTTGATCCGAGATTGGCGGCACCGGGCGCGTGCTCTTCCAGATTTGCACCGCTTGTGCAATGATCGCCAGCACCACCGCCGCCCCCGCAAGAAATTGGACAGCCAAACTCATGTCCCGCATCAACTCCGGCCCCGATGCCGATAAGCCCCCCTGGGCGAGTGGTAATGCGGCCATGATTTGTGATACACTGCTGCTCATCGGGGCGTATCTTATGGCGCGCGCCTTGCGCGCGCCTAGAAATGGGCGCCTTGGGCGGCTTGTACGCCGAAAACAATCAAGGCGGTTTCGCCATGTTCTGTCGTGACAGAACATGGTGGAATTGTTTTTGTTCAACCGGCTGGTTCCCGCTGTATCATGTTGGAATATCCATGATTCTAAACATGGACGGCGCCCATTGCAGGGAAACACTTGATTCGGCAGTCCGGCGTCGCCGGTGTGGCGGCCGGGACGGGGCGTGGCTCAATCTTCGACGATGATCCGACCGGTTTCGTCGCGCCTTACTTCGTATATGTTCGGCCGGCCAATCGGGCTTCGATCATCTTCGTAATCCTCTGGGCGTTCAGCAGGGCCGCCATTTGGGTCCTCATCCGGCGGCGCTGGCAGCCGGCCCAGAATCTTCACCAGCAAAATCAGGACCGCCACGCACCAGGCAACCGCCAAGGCCAACAGAACCAGATAAATCGCCAGCATCGGACTTTTTAGAAAATGAGGCAGCGCCAAGAGCGCACCAATGAATAACGCCACCGCCCCAAACGGCAAAAGGTCAACACTCACCGGTGTCTTTTTCACCGCCGTTTTCTCTTCGTTTTTTTGCGCACCTTGTAATCCTCGACGTCAGAGACATCGGCGACATGCGGCATCCTCGAAACCCGCGCGGTGATCGTGCGGTTATCCAAACCAGCTACGACTTGCCGCCAGTCCGCCGGTAGCGCCTGTGCGCCGCGCGCGAAATAATCGTCCAAAAACATCTTGGTGCAAAACCGCACCACCGTCGAGCGTGTCCCCAAGCCGCTGCTCTTGGCGGCCACGTCCAGCCGATCAATTTCATCTGCGGCAAATCGGATCGGGATTGGCTTGGTGGCGACATCTTTCATGCCGCCACCGTATATCACTAAAAATATTTTTTCAGCATTTATTTTTGTTGACAATGTATAGCGATGTTATACGATGTCTACTATGAACATCCTACCACCTCCAAAAACCCGGCCCATCCCCGTACGCTTCCGCGCCGAGGAAATCCGGCGGCTCAACTCGGCAAACAAGCGGATGGGGCTGGATAACCGCTCCGCCATCGTCCGCTTAGCGGTGCATATCGTCCTGCCACAGATCGAAGCTGGTCAAATCAAAATCCCCGACAGTTTCGCGGCTGTCGAATCAGGATCGTAAAAAGCACAGCCCCTAATTATGCCGCGCATGGTCCAACCCGTTTTGCCCTTTGCTCGCCCGGCGGATGACAGCATCGAGATCGTGATGTCGAAGCTGCCGGCCCAGGACCTTTTGCTGATCCCGGATATCGCCAGCGCGCTGAACATCAGCAACTCGGTCGTGCGCGAATGGGTTGAGGATGGGCGCCTGCCGAGTCTGCCCTGCGGCGCGGGCGAAGTGCGCGATTTCCGCAAGGTGTCCAGAAACACATTTCGCCGCTTCCTGGAAATGCGCCGGGACGGCTTAACATAAAAGGAGTCACGCCATGCCGAAGAACAAGGACCACCCACTGACTCGCAGCAAAATTAAGCACGCGGTTATCCTCCGCGCGCCGGGCGGCCAGAAAACTTGGCAGTTGAAAAACATGAGAGATGTGGGGCGCTTGCTTACCCGGATATCCGCTATGGAAAACGACGTGCCCGATTCCGTTGCGCTCGCCGTACGCTACAGCAAAGAGTGGTCCTT
>CAZNGD010000037.1:0-11895 GCA_964572295.1 uncultured Verrucomicrobiota bacterium | reverse complement strand
CGGTTTGGTTTCTGTGGCACTTTCCTTTCCCTTCGTTTGCCAAAGGGATTCCGCACCTCCCGGCGCGGACACCCTGCCCTGTGGAGTCCGGACTTTCCTCCGGTCGGCGCGCTGACGCGCCCGACCGGCGATCGGCGCCCGGAGCCCCGGCTGTCAAAGAACACGGCTGGACCATATAGGGGATTATGGGCCCAGATACAACAGGCGGCTGCAATGCACGCACAGCGTCAGGGTGTCGGGCTTGCGGGCATCCAGAATCTGGGCGGGCGAGAGTTTCATGTGGCAGCCGCCGCAGGTGCCGCGTTCGACGAGGGCAATGGCGGCATCGTGCTGCTTGGCAAAAATCCGTTCGTAGCGCGCAAGCCAATCTGGGGCGATGTCGGCCACTTTGATTTTCCGTTCGGCCTCGGCGAGTTGCCGTTCCTCGGCGATGACACTGCGGCGGGCATCCAGCGCCTGGATTTCCTGGGCCACGCGTTCCTGTTCCTTGGCGAGGGCTTCCCGGCGGGTCTGCGTCAGGGTCTGCGCTTCCTCCATGGCCTCCATGGTGGCCAGGGTTTGATCTTCCAGACCGCGAATCTTCTGCTGGGTGGCGGCGATTTCCTTTTCCAGCGTCCTGTAGCCCTCGTTGGTTTTGATTTGCAACTGCTGCTCGCGGAACTTCTGAATCTGCTGGTGGCCGGCTTCGGTTTCGCCTTCCAACTGCCGGATGCGCGTGCGGGCCTCCAGCAGGGCGCGTTCCGCCTGCGCCATCCCTTCCTGGTGCGCGTTGAGGCGCGCCTCAATCTGCTGCTTGCGCAGCGGGATATCCGCTTCCTCCTTGAGCAAGCGCCGAATTTCCTGGTCGCATGCCTGCAAGGCCAATAATTGCTCCATCGCCTTTGCCACTCGTCCGCCTCGTCTTTCTGGTTGCCGGAAAAGAACTATTTCCTTTTTATACCCCTCGGGCGGGTGACTGGCAAGCATGCCCTTGCGCGGAAAAAAAACGTGTTGATTTCCGAACGGCCAAAGCGCACCTTCGCCGGCAACTGAACTCTGCACCGACGGACATTCTATGGCGCATACAGTCATCATCACCCGCGATTACGACCACCTGAGCGAGGTGGCCGCCCAACTGATCGAACAGCGCGCCGCCGCCACGCTGGCCGCCCGCGACTCCTGCGTGCTGGGCCTGGCCACCGGCAGCTCGCCCACCGGCGTCTATAAGCATTTGGCCAAGGCCTTCAATGCCGGGCGGCTGGATGCCACCAAAATCCGCAGCTTCAATCTGGATGAATATATTGGTTTGCCGGGCGCGCACGCACAGGCGCGCGCGCTCCATCCGGAAAGCTATACCTTTTTCATGATTCAGGAGCTGTTCGGCCTGCTGCGCCGTAAGTTTGCCACCACTCACGTGCCCGCCGGCTGCCTGATCGGGCAGGACAAGCTGGAGGCGGAACTGGCCGCCCACCCGGACGATTGGGAGGCGGCAGGCGCCGATAAAGGCCAGGCCATTCTCATCCACCCCACCGCGCAATCGGCCTATCTGCGTTGGATTCGCGACGACATTCTCGGGGCCTATGAACAGGAAATCCAGCGGGCGGGCGGGATTGACCTGCATGTGATCGGGGTCGGCGGACGCGGCCATGTGGCGTTCCACGAGTGCGGGATTCCCTTTGCCGCCAACCGGATGCTGCTGGTCAAACTGGACGACAACACCGTGGCCAACGCCGTGAGCGACCATCATTTTGCCCGCGCGGCGGACAGTCCGCGCTTTGCGATTTCAATGGGCGCGGAGCTGGTGTACGAAGCCCGGTGCGTGGTGCTGCTGGCCTCGGGCGCACGCAAGGCGGAGCCGGTGGCCACCGCGCTGGCCGAACCGCCCTCCCCTGCCGTGCCGATTTCCTATGGCCAGCCATATGCCCAACGCGGCGGCGACATGATCTGCGTGATTGACCGCGCCGCCGCCACCGGGGTGCTGGCCCGGCGCGACGAGATTACCGCGCGCGGAATTGAAATCCGCGATTTGAGCGCCGCCACCGCCACCCGCCCCCTGGCGTCTTTGGCCTTCACGCGCGACCCGGCGACCGGGCTTATCGGCTAGAGCATTTGAAGAAATAATGTAGCCGGGAGGCCGTAGCGAATTGGGCTTGGCCGAGGAAGGCGAAGCAGGAATAGCCGCGCTATTTCGATGCAGCCTGACAACGGCCAAGCCCAATGCAGTAGACAAAACGGCTACAGAATGGATGAAAATGCTCTAACGCATTTTTTTCTTCAAATGCCCTGGCCAATCGCCTGCTGAATCGCGTCGGCAATATTCCGGCAGAGGCGCTCCGTCATCTCGTCCGTTGGCCCTTCGACCATGACCCGGCACATGGCTTGCGTGCCGGAATAGCGCACGAGCACGCGGCCCTCCTCGCCCAACTCCGCGGTGGCCGCCTGAATGGCCGCCTGCACCGTGGGCAGGCTGTCCAGTGGCGGGCGTGTGGCCACATCCACATTGATCAGCCGCTGCGGGGCCAGCCGCAGGATGGAGGCCAGGGTGGACATCTCCTGGCCGCGCCGCCGCAGCACGGCCAGCAGTTGCAGGCCGGACACGATGCCATCGCCGGTGGTGTGTTGATCGGAGAAAATCATGTGCCCCGATGCCTCCGCGCCGATGACACCGCCACGCTCTCTCATCAGGTCGAGCACATAACGGTCGCCCACGGCGCTGCACGCCAGTTCAATGCCCAGCTTGCGCATCGTGGTGTGCAGCCCGAAGTTGCTCATCACGGTTCCCACCGCCAGATTGTTATTCAGTTTGCCGCGCGCCTTGAGGTCCTGCGCGCAGATGGCCAGCACGTGGTCGCCGGTCAACTCCACGCCGGTTTCATCCACCACGATTAACCGGTCGCCATCGCCATCGAATGCCAGGCCGACATCGGCGCGCTCGGCGAGCACCTGTTCGCGCAGCGCCTCGGTGTGCTGCGAACCGCTCCGGGCATTGATGTTCAGCCCGTTGGGGGTGTTGTGCAGCGTGGTGACGTGCGCGCCCAGCCGCTTGAAAACCGCCGGGGCCACCTTGTAGGTGGCGCCGTGGCTGCAATCGAGAACCAGCCGCAGGCCCTTCAAATCGAGGTCCGCCGGGAAGGTCCGCACGCAAAAGTCGGTGTAGCGTTCGAGGGCGTCCTCCACCCGGAACGACTTGCCGATGCCGCCCGCCTTCGGCAGCATTTTCTGCAGCTTGCCGCCCATCACCAGGTTTTCGATGGCGGCTTCCTCCTCGTCGGGCAGTTTGTAGCCATCGGCCGAAAACAATTTGATGCCGTTATCCTGAAACGGATTGTGCGAGGCCGAAATGACGAAGCCGGCATCCGCCTTCTGATCGCGCACCAGCACGGCGATGCCCGGCGTGGGCAGCGTGCCGACGAGCAGCGCATCGCCGCCCATGGAGCACAAGCCGGCCACCAGCGCGCTTTCCAGCATATAGCCGCTGAGCCGCGTATCCTTGCCAATCACCACGCGCGGCCGCTTGCCGCTCTTGCGCTCCTTGAGCACATAGGCCACGGCGCGGGCCAGATTCACGGCGGTCTCCACCATCATCGGTTCGCGATTTGCCACGCCGCGCACGCCATCGGTCCCGAATAGTTTGTTCTCGCCCATTGCGCACTCCTCCTTTGCGTCAAGCCCGGGGCTTGACTGATTTGGCCGGGCAGTCTGCCATATTTCCGCGCCGGCATTCACGCCTTTTGTTGGGGCCGGGGCCGCCGCCGCGCGGCGCGGCTCAAAGCTGGCCATCGCGCAGCACGATGTGCCGCGAGCAGCGGGCCGCCACCGCCTCGTTATGCGTCACAATCACCAGCGTGAGATTTTGCTCCCGCACCAAATCAAACAAATAGCCCAGGACATCCTCGCCGGTTTGGGAATCCAGATTGCCGGTGGGTTCATCGGCCAGCAGCAATTCCGGCCGGTTCATCAGGGCCCGCGCCAGCGCGGCGCGCTGCTGTTCGCCGCCCGACAACTCGCCGGGGCGGTGCTCCTGCCGCTCCGCGAGGCCCACGCGGGCGAGCAAGTCGCCCGCGCGCTGACGCAGGGCGCGGCCTTGCAGAAACGCGCCGGGCAGACTCAGGCCGGGCAGCAGCACATTTTCCAGCACGGACAGTTCCGGCAACAGGTGATATGCCTGAAATACAAAGCCGATTTTTTGTGCGCGAATCGCCGCGCGCGCGCGTTCCCGACACGCATAAAAGTCGCGGCCACGATACAGCACCTGCCCGGCCGTGGGCCGATCCAGGCCGCCCAAAATGTGCAGCAGCGTGCTTTTGCCCGCGCCGCTCAGGCCGGTGATGGCCAGCGTTTCGCCAACGGCAACCGTCAGATTCACGCCGCGCAGCACGTCGAGCTGCCGCGCGGTCAGCGCAAAGGAACGGCGGATGTCGCGCGCCTGAATCAGTTCAGTCATAGCGCAGCGCCCTCACCGGATCGAGTTGGGCCGCCTGCCGGGCCGGGATCACCGCGGCCAGCGTACAGATCACCAGCACCAGCGCGGCCACCAGCGCCACATCGCCGGGCAGGGTATGCGCAGGCAATTCCGCCAGATGGTACAGCTCGGCCGGCAACAACTGCATCCCGCAGCGGTTATTCAAAAAATGCAACAGGTCGTTGCGATGGTGCAGCGCCAGCAGCCCCGTGCCAATGCCCAGCAACGTGCCCAGCACGCCCTGGATCCACCCCTGCCAAAAAAAGACCCGCATCACCGCGCCGGCCGAAAAACCCAGCGAACGCAGCAGGCCGATTTCGCGCGTCTTTTGCACGGTGACGGTAATCAACGTGTTGGTGATGCTGAACGCGGCCACGATCGTGATGAAAATCAACAGGAAGAACATCATGTTTTTTTCCACGCGCAGCGCCGCGAACATCTGCTGATTTTGTTCCATCCAGGTGGTGACGTGCGCCCCCACCCCGAGGCGGTGGCGAATCTCGGCGGCGACCTGGTCGGCGGCGTAGGGATCCGCAGTCAGCGTCTGGATGGCCTCCAAGCCGGTCCCGCCGCAAAAGTCGCGCGCATCCCACAGGGAGGCCAGCACATAGCCCATGTCGAACTCCCACATGCCGATCGCGAAGATGCCCGCCACGGTCATTTCCACGGGCAGGCGGATTTCGTCCTGATCGAGGAAGGTTGCCGGGGAATAGGCCGTCAATGTATCGCCCACGGTCACGCCCAGCCGCCGCGCCAGGTCCTGTCCGATGACCACGCCGCCATCGGCCAGCGAAAACCCGCCCGCCACCATGCTTTGCGGGATGCGGCTCACGCGCGCTTCGCGGTCGGGGTCCACCCCGCGCAGCAGCGGTGTCTCCACCTGTCCGTTGGGCTTTTGGATGAACATCAAACCCTGCAGAAACGGCGCCGCCGCGACGACTCCCGGCACGGCTTCCAACTGCTCGCAGAGGCCCTCCTCCTCCTCCCCGAGGCCGCCCGCGATGGACACCGTGATGTGCGCGTTGAAGTCCAGGATTTTGTCGCGCCACATTTCATCGAAGCCCGTCATCACCGAGAGCACAATCACCAGCACCGCCACGCCCAGCAGTACGCCCAGCGTGGCCAGCACCGTGACCACCGAAAGAAACGTGCGCTTGGGCCGGAGGTACTTCAGCGCCAAAAACAGTGAAAACGGCAGCGTCATGCGGGCGGCGGTTCGTCGGCTTGCGGCGCGCGCGTTTTCATTTGCGGGAACAGCATCACGTCGCGCACGCTTTCCTCGCCGGTGAGCACCATGACCAGGCGGTCAATCCCAATGCCCATGCCGCCCGCGGGCGGCATGCCATATTCGAGGGCGCGCAGGAAATCGGCATCGAGCTTGGAGTCATCGCCGCCCGCCTGCGCGGCGAGGCGCGCGCGCTGGTCCAGCGGGTCGTTCAACTCGGTATAGCCCGGGCACAACTCGCGGCCGCGCACCACCAGCTCAAAGACATCCACCAACGCGGGATCGTCCGGGCAGCGCTTGGCCAGCGGCACCAATTCCGCCGGCAGCCGCGTCACAAACGTCGGCGCCAGCAGGGTCTTTTCGATGAGCTTGTCATAGACCGCGTGGGTGATTTGGGCATGGGTCATTTCCGCGGGAATATCCAGCTCGCGGGCGCGGGCCCAATCGCGCGCGGAGTCCACGGAACGCGCGAACCAATCCGCGCCCGCGTGTTCCCGCACCAGGTCGTGATAGGCCACCACGCGCCACGGCGGGGTCAAATCAATCAGCTCGCCATCGGCGGGGCCCACCCGCAGGGTGCCGCACACCTCTTGCGCCGCGCCGCTGACGAGGTCTTCCACCAGCTTCATCATGGTGTGCACATCGCCATAGGCTTCGTAGACCTCCAGCGCGGTGAACTCCGGATTATGCGAACGGTCGAGCCCTTCGTTGCGGTAATTCCTGCCCAGCTCAAACACCTTGTCGTAGCCGCCCACCAGCAAACGCTTGAGGTACAGCTCCGGCGCGATGCGCATATACATGGCTTGCCCCAGCGCGTTGTAGAACGTCTTGAACGGCGTGGCGATGGCTCCCCCCGCCAGCGTTTGCAGCACCGGCGTTTCCACCTCGAAATAGCCGCGCGCCTCCAAAAAGCGACGGATGAACGACAAGATGCGGCTGCGCGCGTTGAACACCCGGCGCACTTCGGGATTGGCAATCAGGTCCAGGTAGCGCTGGCGGTAGCGCACTTCGGTATCCTGCAAGCCGTGCCACTTTTCCGGCAACGGGTGCAGCGCCTTGGCCAGCAATTCCCACTGCGCCACTTTCAGCGATTGCTCGCCCGTGCGCGTGGTGAACAACCCGCCCGTCACCCCGATGAAATCGCCCAAATCAATGGCCTTGAATGTGGCGAACGATTCCTCGCCCAGCGCATTTTTTTGCAAATAAATTTGGAATTTATCGGTGCCGTCCTGCAGATGCGCGAAGGTGCTTTTGCCCATCTCGCGGATGGCCACCACGCGCCCGGCGGCCCGCGCCGTGCGGCCTTCGGCGAACGCCGCGCGAATCTCCGCCAAGGTGCCGGTGCGCGCAAAAGCCCGGCCATAGGGGGTATGGCCTGCCGCTTGCAGCGTCGCCAGATTGGCCAGCCGTTGCTGGCGGAATTCCTTCTCGTGTGCACTCAATTCCATGATCGCCTCTGCTGCTAAAAACTCGCTCACCCTACCCGCCCCCCCATGTGAAATCCAGTCATTTTCCGCTGGCCGGCCGCGCCGGGACGCCGCGCGCCGCGCCAGCCGCCAGCGCAGCCGCCAGCGCGCGCTGGATCATCGCGGTCGGGGGTGTGGGAATCAGCCCCGACGTCATCAGCAACTCCAATGCGCGGTTGGCGGCGGCAATATCCTCCTGCGCGCGCCGCTGGATGGCCGCCGGGTCCACCGCGTGGCGGGTGACGCCATCCGCCACCGCCTGCCGGGCAACCGCCGCCGCAGTTTCCGCGTACATGGCCTGGTCCGTCATCAGCGGCATGATGTAGTCCGGCGAGAGCCCCTGGCGCTCGGCAAAACCGGCGATGGTCCGCGCGGCGGCAATGGCCATGGCATCGGTGATTTTTTGCGCCCGCGCCAATAGCGCGCCCTTCAGAATGCCGGGGAAGCCCAGCGAGTTGTTCACCTGGTTGGGGAAATCGCCGCGCCCGGTGGCCACCACCAGCGCGCCAGCGGCCTTCGCCGCATGCGGATAGATTTCCGGCACGGGATTGGCGCAGGCAAACACGATGGCCCGGGGCGCCATCGAACTCACCCACGCCGGCGGAATGACATCCGGCCCCGGCCGGGAGAGCGAAATCAGCACATCCGCCTGCCGCAGCGCGGTGGCCACCTCGTCCACGCGGTCCGGATTGGTGCGCTGGCACAAGTCCCACTTGCGGTGGAACCGCGGATCGCGCGCGATGTCCTCGCGGTCGCAGTGCAGACCTCCGCGCGAATCAAACAGCGCCAGCCGCGCCGGATCGGCGCCCGCCTGCAGAATCAGGCTGGCGATGGTGGTGTTGGCCGCGCCTGCGCCCAAAAAGACCAGCCGGCAGTTCGCCAGCGATTTACCGGCCACTTGCAGCGCGTTCAACAGGCCCGCCAAGGTCACGCAGCCGGTACCCTGCGCATCATCGTGCCACACGGGAATGCCGCAACGGTCCCGCAGGCCGTCCAATACGCGATAGCAGTTCGGCTGGCTGATGTCTTCCAGATTGATGGCCCCGAACGACGGCGCGAGCCGCTGGACGAAATCAATCATGATCTCCGGATCGTGTGCGCCCTGCGCGTTGCGGCTCTCCATGCACAGCGGCACCGCATCCACCCCGCCCAGGACTTTCATGAGGAAGGCCTTGCCTTCCATGACGCCCAAGCCGCCGGGCGGCGAAACATTGCCATCGCCCAGCACGCGGGTGGAGTCGCTGACCACGGCCACCACGTTGCCGCGCCAGGAGAGCTCGAACGACTCTTCAACGTGATCGCGAATGCGGGTGGAGACCGCGGAAACGCCGGGCGTGTACCACGCGTTGATCCACGCCAGGTCCGGCAGGGGCGCGCGCGGCACCACCTGAATCTTGCCGCCATAATGCCGGTGCGCCGCCAACGCCAGTGCCTGAAAAAAGGCCGTTTTGGCGCGCGCCGCCCGTTCCGCGTCCCAGTGGGCCGGAAAATGCTGTTCCATCTGATCTAGGCGAATATCCATCTGGCGTATGGGCTTCCCCATCCTCTCTTATGCAAACGGACCGGCTGGGGCAACCCCAAACCGGTCCGGCAGCAATGTGTTGCAGTCCGTGTTAGAACGAGATCACGACGCGGCCCGCGCCGTACACATCCACATCCATCTTCGAGGCGCCGCCCACGTAGCCCATGACCGTCACGCGGGGGTTGACCTTGTAGGACAGGCCGGCGTGACCGCGCAATGCGTAGTCGTCTTCCGGGTCCACGGGATCGTCGCGGAACTGCACTTCGCCCAGCACGCTGGCGCGCTCATCCAAGTCCCACACCAGCGACAGCGAGCCGGCGACCAGATCATCGCGCGTATTGATCTTCTCGTTATCCCAGGTGCCATCCATGGTGTAGCTCACATCCACCGCCCAATGCAGCACATCCATGGTCGTGGTGCCAACGGACAGCCCGAAGCGGCCCTGTGTTTCGCCGGTGCCGAGGCCCTTGTCCTCATCGCCGGTGGGGAGAATGACGGTGGCATGCGGAATAAGCCACGCGTACTCGAAAATATCCTCGAAGAACAGGAACTGCGCGCCCAGCGCAATATCGCCCAGCCCCTTCTTGTCAATTTGGTTATCCTTGTGGCCCGCGAAGGGTACCGCCGCCAAAATGGCCAGGCGGTCGGTCAGCCCGAAGCGCACGCCCGCGGTCAGATCGTAGTCCTTGGTCTTCGCCACACCCACGATTTCAGGATCAAAGGAGGAGCCGCCGCCGCCCAGAGACAGCTCGGTTTTCAGCGCGCCCGGGAATCTGTTTTCCATTGTGAAGACCGTCCGCATCGGCTCCGCCGTCGCGCCCGTCACCAACACACCCAACAACACCGCGGTCCAAAACCCTGTACGCACACTCATCCTCACTGCTCCTTGTTCGCCGGCGCCCAGCGCCGAGGTTTATGATTCGTCCCAATCCTACCGCGCTTGCCCGCCCGCTGGCAATCCCGGAATTCGGGAATTACTTGACAACCGCCCCGCTGGACAGATCGCCATCCACGGTCACCAGCCGCAGGCGTTCGCCCTTGCTGGCCGCCAGCAGCATCCCCTGGCTCTCCACGCCGCGCAATTTGATCGGCGCCAGATTCGATACCATGATGACGGTTTTGCCGATGAGCTCCTCCGGCTTGTAGTAGAGCGCGATGCCGGCGACGATCTGCCGCCGTTCATCGCCCATCAGCACATTCAGCTTCAGCAGCTTCACCGCGCCTTCGATGGGTTCCGCGCCCATGATCTTGGCCGTGCGCAACTGCACCTTGGCAAAATCATCATAGGTGATGATGCCTTCGGGGTTGCCGATGGTTCCCGGCGGCGCGGCCTTGGGCGCCGCCTTGGGAGCGGGCGCGGCCGGCGGCGGCGCGCTTTCGGGCACCGGCGCCTCGATGCGCGGGAATAGCGCACCGGGCGGGGCCACGGGGACAGCGGCCGGCAGAATGCCGGGGGTGGACAATTCGCTGGGGTCTACGGTCATGGGCTTCTCCATCCCGAGCGCGGCGCGCAGCTCGGTCATTTTGGCGGGCATCACGGGCATGAGCAATCCGGCGCAAACCCGCAGGGCTTCGGCCGCCGCATATAATGTGGTGTGCAGCGGGCCGGGGTCCGCCGCGCGGGCCTGGGTCCACGGCTGCCGGGCTTCAATAAAACGATTGGTGGCGCGCACCACTTCAATCACCTGCCCGATGCCCGCATTCACGGTGAAGTTATCGAGCGCAGCCTTGAACCGCGCGGCGGCCGCGGCCACCTCCTGGAACAACTCCGCCGCCGGCCCCTGCTGAAAAGCGCCGGCCTCCGGCGTGGGCATGCGGCCGCCGCAATACTTGCCGATCATGCTGACCACGCGGTTGAGCAGGTTGCCCAGATCGTTGGCCAGGTCGGCGTTGTAGCGGCGAATGAAACCATCCTCGGTGAACGCGGCATCCTGCCCCAGCACCATTTCGGCCATGAGAAAATAGCGGAACGCATCCACCCCGTAGCGCGCCATCAACTCCAGCGGGTTGACCACGTTGCCCAGCGTTTTGCTCATTTTGGTCGCGCCCATCAGCCACCAGCCGTGGGCGAACACCGTCTTGGGCATCGGCACGCCGAGCGCCTGCAACATGCAGGGCCAATAGACGGTGTGCGTGGTCAGGATATCCTTGCCCACCAAATGAATGGCCGGCCACCACCGCTCAAAAGTGGCCGCATCGCGCCGATAGCCAATGGCGCTGATATAATTCACCAGCGCATCGAACCAGACATACGTCACATAATCGCGATCAAACGGCAATTCGATGCCCCACGACAGGCGCGTCTTGGGGCGCGAGATGCACAAATCCTGCAGCGGCTTGCGCAAAAAGCCCAGCGTTTCATTGCGCCGGAAGTCCGGCTGGATGAAGTCCGGATGCGTCTGGATGTACTCCACCAGCCAATCCTGATACCGGCTCATCTTGAAAAAATAATTCGCCTCGCGCACCCGCTGCACCGGGCGGCCGCACTCCGGGCAGTGGTTGTTGACCAAATCCCGCGCGGTGAAAAACCGCTCGTCCGCCACGCAATACCAGCCGTCGTATTCATCGCGATAGATTTCGCCGCGATCGAATAAATCCTGCAGGATTTCCTGCACAATCACCTTGTGCCGCGGCTCCGTCGTGCGGATGAAATCATCATTTTGGATTTCCAGCCGTTGCCACGCCTCCTGAAAACGCACCACGGTGTTGTCCGCATGAGTCTGCGGGTCCACCCCCAGCTTGGCCGCCGCCTCCTGCACCTTTTGGCCGTGCTCATCCGTGCCGGTCAACAACCACGTCTCGCGGCCGAACAGCCGCTGCCCGCGCGCCAGCACATCCGCCAGCACCGTCGTGTAGGCATGGCCGATGTGCGGCTTATCGTTCACGTAGTAAATCGGCGTGGTAATATAAACGGAGTCGGCTTTCATTCCATCATTCCTGTCGGCGAACGGTTGTACCCCACCCCGCCCCGCCGCGCAAATCAAAACGGGGCCGCCACTCCAAACGCCCCCCCTCCCGCCACACGCCCGTCAATCCGCCGGCGGCGCACGGCCGGATTTTTGTTTTTTTATTTTGTTTCTGATCGGTGGGGAAGAACAACGCCACGCCGGGCTTGCGCAACCTCCGCCAATGACGTAGGGTATCCAGTTGCGGGGGCGACCGGTTTCGACGTGCCAGTTGAAGCACCGGTTGCGCGCCGAGGACCCCGGTTGGCCTCGTAAAACATCCGGGAAAAAACACA
>CAZNGD010000036.1:0-11971 GCA_964572295.1 uncultured Verrucomicrobiota bacterium | reverse complement strand
CCGCCGGACAAGGCGGTCGAGCAAAGCTTCTCGCGTTCGATCAGGCTGGCCAGCAATTCATCGCGGTAACACAGCAGGCCGGTGGAGTCGGCCAAGTCCACCATCTCACGGATGACCGAGGCTTTGGAGCGGCACGTCATGGCCGGTTGAATCCACTCCGGCTTCATCAGGGCGGGAATGATGGCGGCCTCCGCCGACAGGTCATGATATTTGGATGTGGTGCGCCGATGGAAGTCTTCGATCTTGTCCGACGATGATCCCAGCAATTGCTGCGAGGCCCATTCATCCACCTCATTATGGCGGAAGGTCAGGCGGCCACCCTGCCGTGCGCAGGGGATTTCACCGCGGCGCGCCAGTTCCTCCAGACGCTGGGCCGAGAGATGCAGATACTCCGCAGCTTCAGCCAAATTGAACGTCCGGAACGGCATACCAATTCTCCGCCCCTTCCTAAATCCCCAACAGTCCCGTGGCAAACGCCACCAGCAACAAGCCCGCCAGTCCCAGCAGGCCCGCCGTGAACATGGGGAATGGACTGCCATCGCGTTGTTGCCGCAGGCGCTTGGCGGCAAACGCCACGCCACCCACCGCCACCGTCAACAGCAGCATCACGCCGAAAAACAATTGATTTTTCCACACGGTGGCGGCCGCGCCCGCGCCGGGCGAACCGGAGCCCTGCATGGCGGCCTTGCCGACCAACGGCAGAATCACGCACTGAAACAGAAACAACAAACCGAAGATCGAGGAGAGCGTCTCGCCCACGGCGGGTGTCGCCAAGAAGTCCCGCCACGAGGTCGCCGGCTGCGGCTCGGACTTTTTCTGTGCTGGTGCATTCTTTTTCATTGGGCGCTCATCTTTCCCATTTTTTGGCGGCCATTTCAAGCAAAAGGCGAAAAGGAAAATCGCGGCATTGCCCCGCGCGGGACAACATGGTAGCGTTATGAGTTACGTCAAGAGCAGGTGAATCCCGACATGAGCAACCCCCAACCCAACATCCGCAAAGCGCGCTTCAACGACGGCCCGGCCATTTTCCGGCGCATCAAGGCGCATCCCAATGAGCTGGTACCCCGCCCCATCAGCGACATCATGCTCAACATTGACCGCTTTCTGGTTGCGGAAGTGGATGGCGAGATTGTCGGCACCGCCGCGTGGAGTGTGCTGCCGGAGTTGGACACCACCAAAAACCCGTCGGTGGAAATTCAGTCGGTTTCGGTGCGGGAGGATTACCAGAAGAGCGGGCTGGGCCGCCGGTTGGTGGAGGCGGCGCTGACGCGCGTGGCGGAATTGAAACCGGATCAGGTGATTGTGTTGACCTTCACCCCCCCCTTCTTTGCCAAGCTGGGCTTCATGCCGGTGTCCAAAGACAAGCTGATGTATAAACTCTACAAGGGGTGCATCAACTGCACCAGGTACGACTCCCCCTTCACCTGCCCCGAGGAAGCCATGGCGCTGGATTTCCGGACATGGAAAGGCAGCGCCTCGTGATGGCGGGCCGCTGGCCTATTTTTATTGTGGTCGTCGGCTTGGCGGTGGGTGTGCCGGCCGCCGCATGGGCGTGGGCTGGCGTACAGCATATCCAAATCAACAAGCTCGCCGGGCGCAATGTCCCCGACGAAATGGCGGACTTCCGCAATTTTTCGCGCCCGATGGCGCTGCCGGGCATTTTTCCCGACCTGTGGAAGGAGGCCGATCCCCACGAATCCCCGCGCCACTACTTTGAGCCCGACCGCCTGCCTGCGGGCTTTGATCTGACGCAGTTGAGCCCGGACCTGCCGACCGCGCTGAACCAACTGGGTCTGGCATCGGAGGTCATCGGCATTGCGCCCTGGGCCATTACGGACCTCATGGCCAAAACCACCGCCGCCATGCGCGAAACCAATTGGGTCTGGGCCGCACAATGCGCCGCCACCATCGGCCATTATGTCGGGGATTTGCACATGCCCCTGCACGCCACCCGCAACTTCAACGGGCAGGAAACCGGGCAACACGGCATCCACTCGCGGCTGGAATCCGAAATGACGAAATACTTTTTCGATGTCGCCAGCATCACGCCGGAACCGGCGGTATATCTGGAGGACCCTTTCGCGGCCATTTTGGAATGGGCCGCGCATTCCGGCGGGCTGGCCCGTTCGGTGCTGCAAGCCGACCTGCGCGCCAAACAGGCCGCCAATGGGCGGCTGGATACCGAAACCTATTATCACACGCTCTGGGACCTCACCGGCGACACCATCAACGATCAAATCGCACGCGCCATCACCGCGCTGTCATCCGTCTGGTACACCACGTGGGTCAATGCGGGCAAGCCCCCCATCCCGCCCGCCTTCGATGAACTGCCCACGTTCTCGGTACACTCCGGCGTGGGCATTGATCCGCGCACGCCCGGCGACCGCATTGACGCGCACGGCGGGCAGCCGATTTCCCGCTATAACATCATTATTTGGAGCGTCATGGCGTTCATTGGCCTGCTGGTGATCGGGTCGTCCATCCATCGCGGAATGCAAGCCCGGCGGGCCGCAAAATGAAGGACGCGCGGGCCAAACGCCAACGGCTGGACCTGTTGCTGGTGGCGCGCGGCTTGGCGGACAGCCGCGAAAAGGCCCAGCGGCTGATTCTGGCGGGCGAAGTATTGGTCAACGATGCCCCCGCCACGAAGGCCGGTCACGAAGTGCCCGAAGATTGCGCGCTGCGCGTGCGCGAGCCGGAACGATTTGTCGGCCGGGGCGGGCTGAAATTGGATGCGGCCTTCACCGAGTTTGCGAGCCTGAGCGCAACCGGCAAAGTGTGCGTGGACATTGGCGCTTCGACTGGCGGCTTCACCGATTGCCTGTTGCAGCGGGGCGCCGCGCGCGTCTATGCCGTGGATGTGGGCAAATCGCAACTGCATCCGCGCCTGGTGGCCGATGCGCGCGTGGTGGTGCTCGATGGCTGCAATGCCCGCCACCTGCAACCCGGCGATTTGCCGGAAGCGCCAGACTTGGCCGTGACGGATGTTTCCTTTATTTCCCTCCAATTGATTTTGCCGGCCATTGATCGCCTGCTGAAACCCGGCGGCCACGTGGTGGCGCTCATCAAACCGCAGTTTGAAGCCGGGCGCGAAGAAGTCGGCAAGGGCGGCGTAATCCGTGAGCCCGCGCTCCGCCAGCGCATTGTTGCGCGGATTCGCGAGTTCGGCACGCAAACCCTCGGCTGGCAATGGCTGGGGGTGTGTGAATCGCCCATTCAAGGCCCGGCGGGCAACGTGGAATTTTTGAGCTACTGGCAAAAACCCGCGCCGCCGTCGGCGTGAACCGCGCCGTGCGTTTTGTGATCGGCTACGGGTAGGAGCCGGGAAAATCCAAGCCGGTGTTTTCCGGGAGGCCGCAAATCAGATTCATGTTTTGCAGCGCGTTGCCGGCCTGTCCCTTGACCAGATTATCAATGTGCGCAATCACGCGCAGGCGGCGCGTCCGCTCATCCACATCCACGATCAAATCGCAGAAGTTGCTGCCGCGCACATGGGCGGTGCCGATGGCTGCTTGGCTGTCGTAGAGCCGCACAAAGGAATTCGGCCGGTGATACTCGGCATAGGCCTCCCACACCTGCGCGCGGGTGATGCCGTCGCGCAACGTGCCATAGAGACAGGCCATGATGCCGCGGCAGATGGGCAGCACCTGCGCGGTGAACGTCACCGCCACATCCTCGCCAGCCAGTTGGCCGAGCATCCGTTCAATTTCCATGACGTGCTGATGGCCGCTGAGGCGGTAGGCCTGCATGTTTTCGTAGCGCGCCGGGTAATGATGGCCGGGCGTGGCCTTTTTGCCCGCGCCGGACACCCCCGTTTTGCAATCGCAAATCACGCTGCGGAAATCCACCAGATGGGCGGCGGCGGCCGGCGCCAGACCCAGCAGGCAGCTCATGGCAAAGCAGCCCACGTTGCCGACCAGCCGCTGGTCCTTGGCGTAATTTTGCCGGTTCAGCTCCGGCAGGCCGTACACGGTTTGCGGGAGCAGTTCGGGCGCTTGATGCACGGGGTTGCGCCCGATGCGCCGGGCATATTCGGCATAGTCCGCCGTGTTGTTGAAACGGAAGTCGCCGCTGTAATCAATCACGCGCGCGCCCTTGGCCAATTCCGCCGGCGCCTGCACCATGCCCACGCCATCGGGCGTGGAGAAAAAGACGACATCCGCCGGTTCCTGCGCCGCCGCCTCGTCGGGCTTGTGAATGCGCAAATCGCAGAAGCCCTGCAGGTGCGGGTAGAGTTCGCTCATCTTCATGCCGGTTTCCGTCGCGGCCACCAGCGTTTGGATTTTCACGTGCGGATGCCGCAGCAGCAACTCCACGATCCCCACCCCGCCGTAGCCCCCGCAACCGACCACTTTGACCTTAATCATGATGTCATCCTCCACTCTTAAAACGGAATCCAACTTTGTCCCGGCGGCATGGCCAGCACCGCCTGCGCCAGCAGACGGGAGAGGCTGGTCAAATCCTGGCCGTCCACGATTTCGCCCGGGGTGTGCATGTAGCGCAGCGGAATGCTCACCAGCGCCGTGGCCACGCCCGCGCGGCTGATTTGAATCGGGTCGGCATCGGTGGCGGTGGCGCGGCCTTCCGCCACAATCTGCACCGGGATTTTTTGGGCGGCGGCCACGGTCACCAGATGAGCATAGAGCACCGGATTGACGTTGGCGCCGCGCGAAATGACCGGGCCGCGGCCCAGAGCCACCTGGCCGCGGTGCTTTTGGGTGTCGTCCATCATCGGATGGTCGGTGGCCAAGGTGACATCCACGGCAATACCGATTTCCGGCGCAATGCCGAAGGCCGAGGTGGTCGCCCCCCGGCTGCCGATCTCCTCTTGCACCGTGCCGACGGCATGCACTTCCGCCGCCGGCTTAAGTTGCGCCAGCAGCCGCGCGGCTTCCAGCACCACGAAGGCGCCCGCCCGGTTGTCAAACGCGCGGCCGGCCAACCGTCCGTTGGGCAGCTCGGTCACGCCCTGATCAATGACCATCGGATCGCCGATGGCCACCTGCTTTTGGGCCTCGCGCGCCGTGCGCGCGCCAATATCCACCCAGAGGTCCGTCAGCGGCGTCACCCGATTGCGGGCTTCTCTCTTTTGCGCATGAATGGGAACCTTGCCGATGATGCCCGGCACCACACCCTGCGCGGTGCGGATCGAAACCCGCTGGCCCTGCGGGATTTGTTCATCCCAGCCGCCAATCGGCGCAATCCACAGGAACCCCTTGGGATCAATATAGGTCACGATGAAGCCGATTTCGTCGTAATGTCCGGCCAGCATCACGCGCGGCGAACCGCCCGGATGAATGACCACATCGGTGTTGCCATGCACATCGGTGCGGATGTCGTCGGCGAAGCGCTGGGCTTCGTCGCGGAAAACGCGCACGGCATCCAGCTCATGGCCGGACGGCGAAATGGCGCCCATCAATCTTTTGAGAAAATCCAAGCTTTGCGCATCCATGGTGCTATCCTGGGGAACAGTAACTCATTTTGACGTGGCGCCGCGGGCAAAATTGGGATTCAGCAACTTGGCCGGCGGCGGGGCGACCGGTTGCAACGGGCGGGCGACCACTGACGGCTCGCGCGCCTTGACTGTCGGCGGCGGCGTTTCCGCGGGCGGAGTCGCAGGCGGTTCCGGCGCAACGACCGGGGCGGGCGCGGGGATCACAGGCGGGATGTCGGCCGGCGGCGGGGCCACTGGCGGCGGCGCGACTGGTGGCGGGGCCACCGGGAGTGGCGCCACGGGAGGCGGCGCGGCTGGCGGCGTGACAACCTTGGCGGGAGTGCCCACCACTACCGATGTCGCGGCCGCGCGCGAGGCCATTGGGATCGGCGGCAATGGCGCCGGCGGCGCGACCGGCGCCAGCGGCGCGGCCATCTGCGCCGGTTTCTGAATCAAGGGCGCGCCCAACTCCACGCGCGCGCGATTGACCAACGCAAAGTAGTTCATGATGCCTTGCGCGATTCCCAATGCCACCGATTCGCGATGGGAGACGGTGGCCAGCTTTTGCGCCTCTTGTGCGTTGGACAAAAAGCCGCATTCCACCAACGCCGCCGGCATGGCGGAGTTGCGCAGCACGACAAACCGCGCGTGTTTCAGGCCGCGATCTTCCGCCCGCGTCACTCCCACCAGCGACCGCTGAATCTGACTGCCCAACAGCATGTTCGAGTGGTTGAATTGGTTGTTCGGCACGGCGGGATAGCGCCCGGTGGTTTTGGATTCCGCCGTCGGCGGAAAGTTTTCCGCCGCGGTCACAAAGGTTTCCACACCCTGGACCGAGCGGGCGGCCGCCGCGTTGAGGTGGATGCTCACAAACGCATCCCCCCCACCCCGCGCGGCCAGATAGGGGCGCTCCACCAATTCCCAAAAGCGGTCGGTGTCGCGGGTCATGACCACGCGGATCCCCGCCGCCGCCAGATGGGCCTTCACCCGTAGGGCGATGTCCAGCACGAGGTCTTTTTCCTTATAGCCGCCGCCTTGTGTGCCGGGGTCCTTGCCGCCATGGCCGGGGTCCAACACCACCGTGCGCGAACCGCGCGCGCCAAGATAGGCCGAGGGACGCACGACGGGGTCCACCACCACCTGCGCGTCGGCATCGCTCAGCGACCAGTTGCCGCGCACCTTGATGACGGGCATGTGCAGCCAGACGCGGCAGCCGTTCAGCATGGCCTCGCGGCTATCCGTTGTGAACTGCAAGCTGGTGTGCTGCCCGCGAATCAGCAGCGTGCGGCCGCCGGGGGTCGTCAACGGCAGGCCGTACATCGCCGCCAAGTCCTGCAACGCCACATAGCGCTTGCCGGCATAGGTCACCGCTTTAAGGGTGCGGACTTGGGCCATGGCCGGCACAGGTTGGGCCAACAGGCCAACCACGGCCAGCAGAGCAATCAGGGTGATGGAGCCCAACCGATTCATAAAGGCGCACACCTTACGGCAGCCATCGTCCAAAGGCAATCTTTCCATGCGGGACGCGCCGCCTTCATTTGCTTGCGCGGCGCCCGCGGAATCCCTATGCTGCCCAGCCATGAAAACCCCGTATCTCTTTCCGCTTATGCTGGGCGCGCTGGTCTGGTCCTCCGGGTGCGCTTCGCTGCTGCCGTCCGATGACCAGCCCCCGGCGGCCTCCCAGGCCGATGTGGCGTATTTGCGCAGCGAAATCCACCGCCTGCAAGCGCGCCTGGAGGCCTCCGATGCCGAACTGGGCCGCGCGCTCAGCGACCTCAATTCCGGGCGCAGCAGTCAGGCCGCCTATGTGACCGCCGACCAACTGCAAGCGATCAAGTCCCAGCTCGACAGCCTGCAAAGCCAATTACGCGCAGTGGATGCCGCCCGCGCCCAGGATAAAAAAGATATTTACGACGACATCACGAAAAAAGTCACCGCGCTACTGGCGCAACGTCCGGCCAGTTCCGCCGGGTCCGCCGCGTCGCGTTCGGGTCGGCAAACCGGCATTGAACACGTGGTGCAGCCCGGCGAATCCCTGTCCAGGATCGCGGCGGCCTACAGCGTGAATATGTCGGTCATCATGCGCGAAAACAACCTGACCAACCCCGAAGTGATTCGCGTCGGTCAAAAACTGTTCATCCCGAACTGATTTTTCCAATCCCACAATCCAACTTTTGTTGGGCGGGAATGGTGGAGGAACGAAACCTTCCCGCCGCTTCCCTGCACCGTCAGGCGTGACGCATGGCGTCACGGCACAAGACGGACCTTGATCCCGTAGAAATGTGAGTTGTCGCCCGTTGGACTGGCGTTGGTAATGCTGAGGGTTCCGCCGCTGCCGGAAAGATTGTCCCGATGCAACGTGTAGGCATTGGTGGCGGTGGGTGCCAACCACACGGAATAAATCCGCCCGGTCGCGCTCGGCCATTGAATCACCAGGTTGGTGGTGGTGCTCTTGACGACATTCAACGCCGTCAGTTCCAGCACCGACTGTCCATCGCGCGGGTTTGTTCCGGCGATATATTCCGCCAGATTGCTGGCGCCGTCGCCATCGTCATCACCGAGGGGGTCGCCGCCGGTCGCGCTGCCAAAGTGCGTGGTTTCAAAATCATCGGGCATGCCGTCGCCATCGCTATCCACCGCGCCGCTCAGCTCGCCCTGATAAATCAGCACGTCATCCAACCAGACCTGTCCCGCCCTGGTGCTGCTACACTTGTAATACAAGCCATAGTACGCGGTGTCGGTGTGCGTGGTGTCGCTGGCGCTGCCCGCCGAGGTCATGCCGCTAAAGACGCCATCCGTGCTGGTCTTCAGCTCCCACAATCCCGCCGCCGTGCGCGT
This sequence comes from uncultured Verrucomicrobiota bacterium, assembly GCA_964572295.1. GTDB lineage: Bacteria > Verrucomicrobiota > Kiritimatiellia > CAIQIC01 > Lenti-01 > CAZNGD01. The sequence continues at coordinate 3,699 of CAZNGD010000036.1, read as the reverse complement.
GACTTCAATGGCCACCGTCATGCTGGCATTCCAGTCCACACCCGAGGTCAGCACGGTTGCGCCCACGCTGCCACCGGTCACCCGCCAGAGTTTGACCAGATCATCCGTGCCCGTGAAGTTGACCCCCACCGCGTAGCCATTGACGGCGGAACTCGTGAGGTCGGCGGCCGAGGACATGAGATACACATGGAACCGATTTTCGCCGGAAGGGTCCCAGTTGCCATTCTTCAACTTGAACCGCCATGTGGTCGTATCCAAGGCCACATTGTAGGACGGCTGGGCGTACACATAGTTGACGGCGGCCACATTGCTCAAGTTGTGCTTGAGGGAACGGCTGCCCGTGATCGGCGTTGCTGTGCTGTTGGCCCAGTTGCCGGAGGAGTCCTGTGTCCAACCGACCAAGTCGCCATCCTCGAAATCATCCTGCATGATGATGGCCGGGCCGTCCGGCTTTTCCTGATAGGCCGCGCTCAAGGTGTTCGTCGCGTTGTTGGTGGTGGCGGTGACCACATCCGTCGGTGCCCACCAGCCCTCGATGGACTGGAACGACACCGTATGGCTGCCGGGCGTCAGCCCCGTGACCACCGCGCCGCTGTTGCGCCAAGTGCCGTTATCCACCCGCCACTGCGCGCCGGCAAAGATGGCATCTTCCGGGGTCAGCGTCACCTTCAACGCGCTGCTCGGCGCGGATGCCGTGCCAACCTGCCCTTTCAGTTGGATTTCATCCAGATAATAGTGATCGCTCGTATTAGCAGATGAGGCGTCAAAGAAAGTCACCCGCACCATGATTTGCGTGCGGGAATCGGCCACCGCCAGCCCATACGGGGTTCCGGCGGGTTGCCGTTCGCTGTTGGTAAAGACGTTATACTCCAATTTGAGGTTGTTATAGCCATCGGCGATCTGGGTTCCCCACACCGAGGGAACCCATGTGCTGCCACCATCATAGCTGACTGCCACATGGAGGTCATCGCCCCCGTCCGGCCCGTTGGCGGCAAACGGAATCGTCAGGGTGACATTGGTATGGCCACTGATGTCCACATTGCTGAACAAAACCGTCGCATTGGCCGCGCCGTTGGAGGAGCCGCTGAGGCGCAGCCCATTGGCGCCGGAAAGCGCCTTATTGGTGCCGACCACCACCACGGCGCCCTGACTTTCCGCCGTCGTCACCCCGCTATCATCCAAATATACGGCGCTCCAACTCCAGGGGTGGACATCGAGGTCATCGAATCCCTGCGAACGAATGCAATCGGCGCCGACCAGTTGAATTTCATCATAAGCCGCGCTCAAGGTGGCATTTTCGCCCGCGCCCAACGCGTGGCTGATCGTGGTCGGCGCGGTGTAGCCTGTCGTGGCCTTGAAAATGATGTGGTAGGTTTTGACGTTCAAGTCCAGCACGGTGGCGCCGCTTTCATTCCAATTGGTGCCGCCATCCAGACTCCATGCCGCGCCAGCCACCGCCGCGCCCGAGGGCGACAAGTTCACGGTAATGGTTCCCGGCAACGCCGTATAGGCATAGCTGCGGCTGACCGTCTCGCCAGCCGTCACCGTGGTGTAGGTGGTGGACGGGATGGTGTAGCCCGCGACGGTCTTGAAGGTGAAATACTGCCGCCCGGCCAGCAAGCCGGTTGCGGTCGCGCCGCTGTTGTACCACGTGGCGCCGCCATTCACGCTCCACTGCGCGCCTTTCGTCACCGCCGCCGCCGGGGTGAGGGTCACGGTCAAGTTGCCGGTTTGCGCCACATAGGTGCCGGTGAGCGTTGCCGCGCTGCCGGAGATGGTCACATTGGCCGCCGCCGGGGTGGTGTGGCTGCTGATGTCCTTGTATGTCACCGCATAGGTGCCGTTGGTCAGATCCGACACCGTGGTGCCGCTGGTGTGCCAGGTGCCGCCGTTGAGCCGCCACCGGCCATCGGTCTGGGCGGAAGCCGGTTGCAGATTCACGGTGAGCGAGCCTGCGGCGGCGGCATACGCCGCGGAGAAAGTGTTCGTGGCGTCGGCGCTGACCACAATGGATGTTGCCGCCGGGGTCAGATAACCCGCCACCGGGCCAAAGGTGACCTGGTATGGGCCCGGCGCCAACCCGGTGCGCGTGCTGCCGCTGGTGTTGGTGGTGCCCGCAATGATCCAGCGGCCCGCGCTGGTCGCGCCGGCTGGCGTCAGCGTCACCTTGGCCGCACCGGGGACCGTGGCATCGCTCAAAAATCCCATGGCCTTGGTCATCACGGTGGCGCGGGTGGTTTCGTTCGTGATGGTTTCAAATGGGAAGCCCATCACAATCGCCCGATAGGTCGCGTTGCTGTACTGGATAATCGCGCCGTTCGCGCCGCCTGCGCTGGCGCCATACACGGCGGCTTTGACGGCGCCGTTGCCCGCGCCCAGCACATCGGGATAGTTCGCCGCGTAAATATCCGTCAGCAGATTGGTGTAGTTGAACGCAATGGACACCCCGTTCAGGAAGCCGGCGGTCGTGCCGGTCACCTGGCCGGTATTGCCGCTGTCGGCGATGTACGTCGTGCGCAGCGTGTTGGTCAGGAAGGCCAGTTCCTCTGGGGTGGATGTTGCCGCGCGGCCCAAGTCATAGCCGATTTCAGCGCCGGACACCAGCAAGCGCCCGCCCGCGTTGAGATACCCCGTCACGGCGGTGACTTCGCTGGCGCTGAAGGTTTCATCGGCGGTGGACTCTTCGCCCAGCATCCAAACCACCTTGGCATAACTGGTCAGCGTGGCGGCGCCCGTCACCCACGTGTGGTCCATAAAATCAAACGTTTGGCCCGCCGCCGCCAGCGCCAAACCGTGTTCCTTCACGTAATCGCCGCTGTTGATCATCTTCGGGCGCACCAGCGTCACCTGGCCATTGAGCGCGTTGGCAAAATAACGGGTCGGCGCCAGTGTGCTGTCGTTGCGATCAAAGCCCGCCACCACCAGCACATTGGCCTTGGCACCACCAGCCGACACCCGCCCGCCGGCCACCTGCGAATGCAGCGACTCGCCGCCTGCGTTCGTGGCGCACACCCGGAAGAAGATCGTCGCGCCGGGGTTCAGGTTGCTGATGGTCTTGCTGGTGGCGGCGCCGCCGGACACCGTGACGGGATTACCGAAGCCGCGGCCATCCGTTGACGTATAAATGATGTAGCCCTGCGGCACGCCGCCGCTGGCCGCCGTGCGTGTGGGCATGGCCCAGGAAACGGTGATTGCGCCCGCGGCCGAATTGACCGCCTTCAACTTGATGGGCCGGTCCGGCGCGTTGGTGTTGACGATGCCACTGGCGTAATAAGTACTCAAATGCTTAATGAGCCCGCGCGTGGTCGAGCGCGCCAGCCATTCCCGGCCAGTAGGGGTTTTCAACACCACGCAGTCGGCTTCGTTGTCGTGGAACGCGACTTCGTTAATGGTGGTGTCCATCTTCTGAAAGACATTCACATTGAATGAATTGTACAACTCGCCATAGGTGCTGCCATAGAGGTAGGACGTCCGCGAGCTCCAACTGGGGATCGTGCCTGCCGTCACCCCCGCGCGCATGTCTTCATTGCATTGCCGCGCCAGCGCCGCCGCCAGATTGGTTTGCGCGGCGTAGATGGACGGATAGTTGGCCTGAATGCGCGTGTCGTAGAGGCCAATGGAACCGCGTGCACCGGCTCCGCCGCCCGCGTTGGAGTGGAAGCCCACATAGACCCGCCGCCACCGCGGCCGGTCGTTGGT
>CAZNGD010000035.1:0-12034 GCA_964572295.1 uncultured Verrucomicrobiota bacterium | reverse complement strand
CGGTGGCGTGTTGATAGGCGGCGCCGATGCGCAGCACCAATTCGTCCTGAAACGCCGGGCCCACCACGTGCAGGCCGGCGGGCAGGCCGGCTGGGGTGAAGCCGCACGGCACGCTCAAGGCGCAAATCCCCGCCAAGTTGACGCTGGCGGTGTAGTAGTCGCCCCACTGCCGGGCGGCGGCCGGGTCCGGCGCGGCATCGCCGCGCGGCGGCGGCGTGAGGGTCACGGGGCCGAGGATGGCATCGCACGCGGTGAAGGCTTGCAGAAAATCCTGCCGGATCAAGGTGCGCACTTTTTGGGCGCGCATGAAATAATCGGTGTGATACCGGCTGGTGAGGACCATGGTGCCGAACAGCAGCCGCCGTTTGACTTCATCGCCGAAACCGGCGGCGCGGGTGCGGTCGTACATGTCCATCAGCTCGGGCGCATCCACGCGCAGGCCGTAGCGCATGCCATCGAAGCGCGCGAGGCTGGCGGAGGCTTCCGCCGGCCCCAGCACGTGGTAGCACGGCAGGCTGTCGGGCAGATGCGGCAACGATACTTCGACAATCTCCGCACCCAGGGCCGCGCATTGGTCCACCGCCGCGCGCGTCAGTTGCGCGAGCTCCAGCGCCAGCTCCGGCAGGAAGTATTCGCGCGGCACGCCGAGGCGCAGGCCCTTCAGGTCGTGCGCGTTTTGCGCGGCCGTGAGGCAGTCGCCAACGGGCCGCGGCGAGGTGGTGGAATCCAGCGGATCCAGGCCGGCCATGGCCTGGTGGAGCGCCGCCGCATCTTCCACACTGCGCGCCAGGGGGCCAATCTGATCCATCGAGGACGCAACGGCCACGCAACCATAACGCGACACCCGGCCATAGGTCGGCTTGAAGCCCGTCACGCCGCAAAAAGCCGCGGGCTGGCGAATGCTGCCGCTGGTGTCCGTGCCCAGCGCGGCCGGCGCCAAGCGCGCGGCCACCGCCGCCGCCGAGCCGCCGCTGGAACCGCCCGGCACATGCGCCGGATTCCATGGATTATGGGTCGGCCCAAAGCAACTGGTTTGCGTGCTGCCGCCCATGGCGAACTCATCGGTGTTGGTCCGCCCCACCACGATGCAACCTGCGGCGCGCAGACGCGTGATGACGGTGGCATCATACGGCGCCACATAGTTGCGCAGCATCCGCGAGCCAGCGGTGCAGGGCTGGCCATCCACGCTCAAGACATCCTTGACCGCCAGCGGCACGCCCAGCCAGGGGCGGGTATCGCCTTGGGCGCGCGCGGCATCGGCGGCATGGGCCGCCGCCAGCACGGACGCGCGATCCTGCCACGTGAAGGCGTTCAGTTTGGCTTCCTGTTGCGCCGCACGGTCCAACAACGCGGTGGCCAGCTCCACGGCTGACACCTCTTTTTTGGCCAGCGCGGCGGCGGCCGCCAGCAAGCCCCATTCGCAGGGATTTGTGTTCATTCGACCACCTTCGGCGCGACGAATTGCCCTTGGCGCACCAGCGGCGCGTTTTGCAGCGCGGCCTCACGTGACAAGCCGGGCGCGGGGATGTCCTCCCGCCACGCGCTTTGCGCTTCGGTGAGGACTTGCAGTGGCGGCACGTTCGCGACATCCACTTGGCGCAGTTGCGCAGCCAACGTCAACATTTGCTCAAGGTCGTGTTGATACGCGGCCGCTTCGGTATCGGTCAGGGCCAGCCGGGCCAGGCCCGCTATATAGCGGACATCCACCGGATCGGATTTTTCCGCAGGATTCATGATGTTCCTTCGTGTATGCCCCTCCCCGTTCGCGGGAACTGGCAAGGAGCGTCTTGTAGCAGTTTAATGCGGCCCGCGCAATATTTTTGCCATGTTTTTTTTGTGATTTTTTCCGTGGGCCGCGCGTTTTGATCGCGGGCCGCCATTTCCCGTTGCGGCAGGGCGGGTTCGCTGGTATCGTACCGGCCATGAAAACACTGGTGATTTTGGGCTCCGGGCCGGCCGGTCTGACGGCCGCCATTTATGCCGGCCGCGCCGGTTTGTCCCCCTTGGTTTTGGATGGGCCAGCCCCCGGCGGGCCCTTGATTACCACGCCGGAAATTGAAAACATCCCCGGCTTTCCCGACGGCATCGCAGGCTATGACTTCATGGATCTGTTGCGGCGGCAGGCGGAAAAGTTTGGCGCCCGCTTCCAGAGCGTCCGGGTGGACGGCTTTACGCCCCGCCCCGGTGGCGGCGCGGAATTGCAGTTGGATGACGGCGCCCAGTTGACGGCGGATGCCGTCATCATTGCCACCGGCGCGAATCACCGCCATCTGGGCCTGCCCAACGAGCGCGAGTTGGCCGGGCATGGCCTTTCCTATTGCGCCACGTGCGATGGCGCCTTCTACCGCAACCAGCCCATCGCCGTGGTCGGCGGCGGCGACACCGCCATGGAAGAGGCGCTGTTCCTGACGCGCTTTGCCTCGCAACTGACGTTGATTCACCGCCGCGACGCCTTCCGCGCTTCCAAAATCATGGTGCGGCGCGTGCTGGATAATCCCAAAATCACCGTCCGCTGGAACAGCGTGGTGACCGAACTGGTGGCCTCCCCCGAAGGCAAACTGACGGCGCTGCGCCTGCGCGACACGCAAACCGGCGCCGCGAGTGAGCTGGCGGCAGGCGCGCTGTTTGTGGCCATCGGCTTGACGCCGGCCACCAAGCCGTTTGTCGGCGCGCTGCCCATGGACGACAACGGCTACCTGCTGGCCGATGGCGTCAAAACCAACCTGCCCGGCATTTTTGTGGCGGGCGATGTGGCCGACAGCCACTACCGCCAAGCCGTCACGGCGGCGGGATCGGGCTGCAGCGCGGCCATCGAAGCCATGCACTACCTGGAAGCGCAGGATGCATGAGCGCGGCCCGCATTCGGCTAACGCCCCAACAAAAACAGATTTATCTGCGCCTGTTGGCGCGGACTAAACCTTGCCGCGGCCGCCTGGCGCTGGCGGTGGTGTTCGGCGCGATGTTCGGCGGCTCCATCCTCGGCATTTTTGCGTCGGCCCGCGGCGGCATGAGCAACATTTTTGGCGGCACCGCCACGCGGCTGGGCGATGCCGCCACCGGGTGGGTCAACCAGTGGTACACCGGCAGCGGCCACCACGACAGCATCGTCACCGTCCTGGTGCTGGGGCTGTTGTTGTTTTTTGTGATCCTGCGCGGCGTGGGTTTCTTTTTCAGCAAGTACCTGATTGAGTGGGTTGCGCAATACGTGATCATGGGCCTGCGCAACGAGGTGTTCGGCAAAATCCTGCACCTGCCGCTGCTCTACTTCACCGGCTCGCGCACCGGCGAACTGATGTCGCGCACCATCAACGACAGCCAACTGGTGGAGCGCGGCATCACCGAAGTCATCTCCGACCTCATCCAACAGCCCTTTGTGTTGGTGGGCGCGGCCGTGGCGCTATGCTTCACCGACTTGAAGCTCGCCATCCTGAGCCTGACCATCTTCCCGGTGTGCGTCATCCCCATCGCGATTTTTGGCCGGCGGGTGCGGCGGCATTCCCGCGCCAGCCAGGAACGGATCGCCGATCTGGCCAGCATCCAGCAGGAGGCCATCGGCGGCGCGGCCATCGTGAAGGCGTTTGGCATGGAAGCGCGCGAAGAAGGCCGCTTCCACAAACACAGCGCGGATTTCTTCCGGCGGCAAGTCAAGATCACCGCCTCCCGGGCGGTGGTCAACCCGCTCATGGAGCTGTTCTCCGCCGTCGCGGCTTGCGCCATCTTTTTGTATGCGCGGCGCACGGGATTGGATCTGCCCAGCCTGCTGATTTTTCTGGGCGCCATGGTGGTGATGTATGACCCCGCCAAAAAATTGTCGCGCGTGCATCTGGTCATCCAGCAAAGCAGCGCGGCGGCGGAACGCATTTTTGCCATTCTGGACACCGCGGATACGGTGCAGGATTTCCCCGGCGCGGTGAACCTGACCGCGCCCGCGCGCGAAATCCACTACGACCACGTCAGCTTCGCCTACGGCCCCGACAAACCGTTGGTCTTGGACCGCATCAACCTGACCGCCCGCGCGGGCGAACTTATCGCGCTGGTCGGCAGCTCCGGTTCGGGCAAAACCACGCTGGTCAATCTGCTGCCGCGATTCTTTGACCCCACGGACGGCCATGTGCGCCTGGATGGCCGCGATTTGCGCGACTTCACGCTCGTGAGCCTGCGCCGCCAGATCGGACTCGTGACCCAGGAAACGTTCCTGTTCAACGACACCGTCTTCAACAACATCGCCTACGGCGACCCGCAGGCCACGCGCGAACAGGTGGAAAGCGCCGCCCGCCAGGCCCACGCGCACGACTTCATCATGGCCATGCCCAACGGCTATGACACCGTGATCGCGGAACGCGGCATTCTGCTGTCCGGCGGGCAGCGTCAACGCCTGGCCATCGCCCGCGCCTTGCTGCGTAATCCGCCCATCCTGATTCTGGATGAAGCCACCAGCGCGCTGGACACCGAATCCGAACGCGCGGTGCAGGCCGCGCTCAACAACGCCATGGCCGGGCGCACGGTATTGGCCATCGCCCACCGGCTCTCCACCATTCAGCGCGCCGACCAAATCCTGGTGTTCGACAAGGGCCGGATTGCCGAGCGCGGGCGGCACGATGAGCTGCTCGCGCGCAACGGCATCTACCGCCATTTGCACGGCATGCAGTTCGATCAACCCGCCCCCCCCACCCCATGACCACCGACGAAGCCCATCTTCTGGAAGCGCTGTGCGCCATCCGCGATCCCGCGGAAATGCGCCAGGTGCTGGCGGACATTCTGACCCGCGCGGAATATACCGCGCTGCGCAAACGCTGGAGCATCTTGCGCCTGTTGCGGGCCGGCGTGCCGCAGCGCGAAATCGCGCGGCAGATCGGCGGCAGCCTGTGCAACGTCACGCGCGGCGCGCGCCTGCTGCGCAACCCGCATTGCGCCTCGGCGCGCCTGATGGCCCGCTTGGAAAAAGCAGGCCGCCCGCCCCCACCCGCGCCCTAACCCGGTTGTTCGGGACGGTTGCCGGCTGCTTTGCCATTGCGCCGACTGGCGGCGCGGCTTACAGTGGAGGCATGAAAACACGTCTGGCTCTGTTGGCCCTGTTGCTCTGCTGCCCAGTGGCCCTGCCGGCTGCTGCCGCGCCCCCCCCGGCGGCGCAGGCGCCGGTCTATGTCATCCCCATCCATGGCCAAATTGAAGGCGCGCTGCTCTACGTGCTGCGGCGCGGCCTCGCCGAAGCGACCGCCCAGCACGCCGCGGCCGTCATCCTGACCATGGACACCCCCGGCGGCACACTGGCCGCCGCCAGCGATATCGTGCGCACGATTCAAGCGTCCCCCATCCCGGTATATACCTATGTGCAAAAGGATGCCTTTTCCGCCGGGGCCATCATTGCACTGGCCACCAAACAAATTTATATGGCCCCCGGCGCGGTCATCGGCGATGCCTTGCCGATCATGATGTCGCCGATTGGCGGGGTGCAGGAAATGTCCGGCGGAATCGAGGAAAAGGCGGTGTCGGCCGTCAGCGCGTTGATTCGCGCGGCGGCGCAAGATGCCGGCCATGATCCCGAGCTGGCCGAAAAAATGGTGCGCCGCGAAAATGAGTTCAAGATCGGCGACACGGTGATTTGCCCGGCCGGCCGCCTGCTGACCTTGACCGCCGAAGAAGCGTCGCAGCCCGGTCGCGATGGCCGCCCGCTGCTTTCGGCCGGCACCGCGCCCGCACTGGCGGAGGTGCTGACGCAACTGGGTTTGGCGGGCCGTCCCCAAGTGGAAATGACCATCACCGGCACGGAAAAATTGGCGCGCTGGATTGCCGCCGCCGCCCCCATTCTGATGATTCTGGGTTTTCTGGGGATTTATATCGAAATCAAAACGCCGGGATTCGGCCTGCCGGGGATTTTGGGCGTCATCTGCCTGGCGCTGTTTTTCTGGGGGCATCATATTGCCGGGCTGGCCGGCATGGAGGATTTGATTCTGTTCATCGCCGGCTGCGTGCTGGTGCTGGTGGAGATTTTTCTCATTCCGGGTTTCGGCTTCACCGGGGCGCTGGGTTTGGTGCTGATTTTTGTGTCGCTGCTGGGTGCGATGGTGCGCCTGGTTCCGGGCGGCCCATGGTGGCCCACCTGGCCGGAGGTGCAAATTCCGTTGGTCAAATTGTTGGGCGCCATCGTCGGCGCGGGCGCAGGCGCGCTGGCGCTGGGGAGCATCCTGCCCCGCAGCACGCTATTCGGCCAACTGACGCTCCGCACGGCCACATCCGCCGCCGAAGGCTACACCGCCGCGCCGGATTCATCGGCGCTGGTGGGCCAGACGGGGGTCACCTTGAATCTGCTGCGTCCGGCGGGCACCGCGCGCTTTGGCGATGACCGGCTGGATGTGACGACCTCCGGCGAGTTCATCCCGGCGGGCACCCCGGTGCAAATCGTGGAAGCCCGCGGCAGCCGGATCGTCGTGCAAAAAGCCTGAGGGCGGACGGGCGCGGGTTGGCGCATTTTCGTCAAATGCTCTAGCGTGCGCCGCCGACCTCAAACGGATAATCACACGGCCGCCCGCGGAAGCAGAAGCCGAGGTTGTCGCCCTTGACGTCGTCGTATTCGATGCCCCGCAAGGCCAAGGCCACTTTTTCGGCGGTCAGCGGCATGGTTTTCAAGCGCACCCCCACCGCATCTTCGATGGCATCGGCCACAATCGGCGCACAGGCAATCATCGTGTGTTCACCCACGCCGCGCGCGCCGAAGGGACCATCGGGCTGCGCGGTTTCCAGGATGATCGGCACGATTTCCTGCGGGCAATCCAACGCCGTCGGGATTTTGTAGTCGGTGAAGTTGGGATTCAGCAACCGCCCCGTGGGCGCATAGCGAATGTCCTCGTAGAGCGCGGTGGCCAAGCCTTGCAGCACCCCGCCAACGACCTGCCCCTTCACCAAGTCGGGGTTGACGGCCTTGCCGGCATCCACCGCCAATGCCACCTTGCGGATGGTCATTTTGCCGGTGTCCTTGTCCACTTCCATGATGATGCCGGCGCAACCGACGGTGTAGTGCACATTCGGATGCCCGCCCTGACTGGTTTCGGGGTCGCCCATGGCGGAGGTGAACTCCGGCATGAACATCCCGGTGCCCTGGATGGGGCCGCCAATAAAGTTGCCTGTGGGCCGCATGATGCCATCAATGACAAACGACCGCAGCGGCAGGCTGAAGGCCTTGTTGCGGCGACTCTTGACGCACTCGGCCTCCAGATACAGGTCCGCCACCTTGAGTTTTTTGGCGCGGGCCACGGTGGCCAGAATCCGGGCCTTGACCTCTTCGGCGGCGGCGCGCACGGCATTGCCGCAGCTCCACGTGACGTGGGAACCGACGGTTTGCCACTCGTAGGGGTTGCGGTCGGTGTCCGGCGTTTCCACATGGATTTTCGCGACCGGAACCGTGAGCACTTCCGCCGCAATCTGGGCCATGACGGTCAGGAAGCCCTGGCCGATTTCCATGCCGGAGACGCTCAGGTTCAGCGAGCCATCCTCATTGAACTTGAGGAACGCGGCGGAGGACGCATTCGGCGGCATGGCCGGCGCCTTCCAAAAGCAGGCCACGGCCTTGCCGATGGTGACATGACGCCGTTTGCTGCGCACGGGTTTGCCCCATTGGATTTCCCTGGCCACCCGGTCAATGGCGCCGTGCAAATCGCCGGCATTCATCTGTGCGCCATAGGCCAGCGTGTCGCCTTCCTTGATGGCGTTGAGTTTGCGGAAGGCCACCGGGTCCATGCCGATGGCTTTGGCGACGCGGGTCATGTGCGATTCAAGTCCGAAGTGGAATTCGGAATAGCCAAAACCGCGATACGCGCCGCACGGCGGCATGTTGGTGTAGACGCAGATCGAATCAATCTTGACGTTGGGCACGCGGTAGGGCCCCGTGGCGGACAACCCCACCGCGTTCACCACGTTGGCGCCGTATTCCGCCGATGCGCCCGCATCCCAGTGCAGGGTGTGTTCCAGCGCCGTGATCCGGCCATCCTTTTTCACGCCCAACTTGACCCGGGCAATCACACCCTGCCGCTGCGACGTGTTCATGAACTCCTGCTCGCGCGTCCAGTTCAACTTCACCGGGCGGCCCTTCATGACAATGGCCAACACCGCGGCGATGATTTCCATGGAGACGCCCGCCTTGCCGCCGAATCCGCCGCCCACGTACGGAGTCACAATGCGAATATCCTTGTGCGACAGTCCGAACGGTTTCAGGGCAATGGCCATGACGTTGCGCTGCGCAAAGGGCGATTGCGATGATGCCCAGAGCGTCAGCCGGCCGGACAGATCGAACAGGCCGGTCACCGCGTGCGGTTCAATGGGACAATGCGCGTACCGCGGCACGGTATAGGTGTCTTCCAGAATGAAGTCCGCTTGCTTGAAGCCCTTGGCCACATCGCCCTTGCGGGTCTTGCGCCAGTGGGCAATGTTGGTCCCGGCCCGCGGGAAGAACCACGGCGGCCGCTCATAGGAGGCCAGGTCCGGGTGCAATAGCACGGCATCTTTTTTGAGCGCATCGCCCAGGCTCAAAATGGCGGGCAGCGGTTCATATTCCACCTGCACCAGCTTGGCCGCGCGCAGGGCGGCCCCGGGCGTTTCCGCCACGACCGCGGCAATTTGTTCGCCAACAAAGCGTACGCGATCCTGCGCGAAAATATGACGATCCTGCATGTAGAGACCGAACTTGTGCGGGCATTCCCTGCCGGTCACCACGCGCACCACGCCGGGCATTTTTTCGGCGGCCGACACATCCACCTTTTTCAGGAGGGCGTGCGCCTTGGTGCTTTCGACCACCACCGCGTGCAGGAGGCCGGGGCCGAAATCCAAATCGTCGGTGTACTGGGCCGCGCCCATCACCTTGGCGAAACCGTCCACACGGACGGGCGACGAGCCGACAACTTTGGTGTTACTCATGACCGGGCCCTCCGGGCCGTGGAACGGCGTCCGGTTTTCCGGGCGACTTCCAGAACTGTTTTCACGATGGGTTCATAGCCGGTGCAGCGGCACAGATTGCCGGCGAGCGCCTCGCGCACCTCGTGCTCCGTGGGCTGCGGCTTTTCCGTCAGCAGCGCGGAGGCCGCCAACACCACGCCCGACGTGCAAAAGCCGCACTGGAAGGCATTGTTGGCGACAAAGGCCTGCTGCAGCGCCGTGGGCCCCTGCGGCCCCACCCCTTCGAGGGTGGTGACGGACTGGCCATCCACTTCAATCGCCAGAATCAGGCAGCTCCGCACGACTTTCCCATCCAGGAGCACCGTGCAGGCGCCACAGTCGCCGCGCCCGCAGCCTTCCTTCGGGGTTTTGATGCCGAGTTTGCCGCGCAACACATCCAGCAGGGTTTCATTCGGCGCCACCGCCACATGGCGGGCGGCCCCATTCAAGTTAATGGTGATGTCTTTCATGAGCCAGCTTCCTCCAGAACATTGAACCCATATTCCGCGCCGCGTCCCGCCAAACGGGCTGCCGCCAGTTCCACGGTGCGCTCCAGCATGGTGCCGATCATCAGGCGGCGATACACCTCCGAGCCGCGAATATCCGTGATGGGCGCCACTTCCGCCTCGGCCAGTTGCCGGGCTTTTTGGAGCAGGTCCGCCGCCGGATTTTTTTGGCCGCGCAGCGCCCGTTCCACCTTGGGGCCGCGAATGGGCGTGGGCGCCACGGAACCATAGGCCACCCGCCACTCCCCGCGGGCGCCAATCCGCACCGCCACGCTGGCCTGCGCCAAATCTTCGCCGCGGTAGCGCTTCAGTTTGGCAAAGGCCCCCGCATGACGGCCGACCGGCAAACTGATGGCGGTCACGAGGCCGCCTTTGGCCAAGGCCGTACGGCGCGGCCCTAAAAACCATTTGTTGCCGGCAATGGCTCTCGTGCCCCGGCGCGAGGCCACATGCACCGTGGCATCATAGACCAGCAGGGCGGGACCGCTATCGCAACAAGGCACTGCGGAACAGATATTGCCGCCCACGGTGGCCCGATTCCGCACGCCCACGGAGGCCACCATGCCCGCGGCTTCCATCAGAATCGGCGCGTGCCTCCGCACCAGCGGCGACTCAATGATCTCGGCAAACGTGGTGTTGGCGCCCAACCACAGACGGCCATTCTTCAGGCGAATTCCACGCAGCTCGGCCAACCCCTTGATGTCCACCAGAAACGCGGGACTCACCGCGCCATCGCGCAACCAGGCCACCAGATCGGTGCCGCCCGCCAGCGGCACACACCCCGGCTGGGTGGCCAGCAGGCGCAGCGCTTCGGGCAAGCTGCGCGGCTTGGCATATTCAAACTCACAGGCAATACTCATGTTTGTTCTCCCTCAGATTCGCCAGCATCCGGCACATTCACGCCGGTCAAAAGGTCTTCCAGCTTGTCAGCCTCCGGCAGGAAGCTGCCGTCGCCTTCGTGCCGCAGTCCCACCAAAATGGTTTTGAAGGTGCGCAGCAGGATGGACAAGTCCAACAAGAATCCCATGTTCTTGATGTAATACAAATCGAACTGCAGTTTGCGGGCGGCCGCTTCAAAACTGGCCGCGTACGGAAAGCGCACCTGCGCCCACCCCGTCAGGCCGGGCTGGACCAGGAGCCGTTCGTCATAGAACGGAATAAAGCGCGCCAACTTTTCGGTGAATTCAGGACGCTCCGGGCGCGGCCCCACCAAACTCATCTCCCCCTTGAGAATGTTGAAGAGTTGGGGAATTTCATCAATGCGCCATTTGCGCAGGTAGTAGCCAACCTTCGTCACGCGAGTATCCCGTTGCCCGGCCCAGACCGCCCCCTGGGCTTCGGCATCCACCCGCATGGTGCGCAGCTTATACAACACATAGGGCGCGCCGCCCAATCCCAGCCGGGTTTGCCGATACACCACCGCGCCGGGCGTGGTCAGCTTGATCAATATCCCCGCCAACACAATGAGCGGGATTCCCACCACCAGCCCCAGCAGCGACACCACAATATCGGTGGCCCGTTTGACCTTGCGGATCTGGATCACCGAGCTATTCAGCGCCGCGGTCATCAGCCATTCATCGTTGATGTGGGCCAATGGAATTTCCTGGGCCAGCTCCTCGGAGAGCGAGACATAGTCCATGATCTCGATTCCCATATAGCGCAGCGGGCGCAGTCGCGCGAGAAGTTCCCGGCTGCGCATCACGGACACGGAAAGCAGCAGCACGGCGACTTCGCGCTCGGTGACCAACCGCTCCAAGTCATCCAAGGTCCCCATCACCGGGATCCGGCCGGCGTATGCCGATGCCGGGGTGGCGCCGCACACCACCAGCCCGGCCACCTGGTAGAAGGAGAAGGGCTGATCTTCGATCAACTGCAACAACTCGGCGGCGCGATCCGGATGATCACACAGCACCAGCGCCTGTTTGAGAAATATCCCGTGCCGCATCAACGCCAAAAACACACGGCGCAGCAGGTACGTCAGCAGCAGGATCAGCACCGAAGACAGAGCCCAAATGCCGCGGCCCAACACCATCTGCGGGCGGGTGTACAGCACCAGCCCCGTGATGCCGGCCGCAATGCTGGTGACAATCAAGGGAAGAAAATCAAAATCGAACCGGCGGCTGCGCGTGGGCTGCTCATACATTCCCCCCGCATAAAACACCAAGCCATAGATGAGGACTGAACTGACGAGCGATCCCCAATTTTTGAGCATGTAGTCCGAGCCGTCGGCAAAGCCAAAACGGACGAACACCGCGCCCAGTTGCGCCAGGATAATGATCAGCCAGTCGCCAATCGCCAGAAACATATGGCGACTGGAAACCTGGACACCGCGATGAAAAATCACCACCAATTTACAATCTCCTGGTCACCCGTCTCACCCGCTGGCCGTGGGGCCGGCATCGGGAGGCGTGGCGGCCGTCTCCTCTTCATAGCGATAGTCATAGCCGTAATAGTGATAATAACTGGAATAGCCGTAGTTGCCCATGCGGGTCAGATCCAGATTGTTCAATACGCAGCCCAGCACGTTGGCGCCGCGCGACAGCAGTTGCCGCATCGAAGCGTGAACCAGTTTGCGCGAGGTCCGCCCACCCCACACCACCAAT
>CAZNGD010000034.1:0-12061 GCA_964572295.1 uncultured Verrucomicrobiota bacterium | reverse complement strand
ATATGAGTGATGTCTGTTTCCGCGTGCAGTGGTTGCCGGCAGCGTATTTGAAAGTTTATCCGTATTCCGGCCGTATGCGCTTTGATTGGCAGGGTGGTGTCCAAGGCCGCCGGTACGTGGTCGAATACACTGATGATTTTGGCCAGACTTGGGTAACCTGGGATGAGAAGTATAACGGCCCGGCGCAAATCAATCGGAGCAATTTTGTGATTCCGAGCGGCGGCTCACAACTGACGTACACATTTGAGGACCGCACCTCCTATCTGCGCCGTACCCGCTGGTACCGGATCATGGTGTACGAGGAGTAACGATGTCCCGTCACTGGGGGGGGCGGTTTTGGCCATGGTCTATCAGCGCGGCGGTGGTGGCCCTTTTGCTGGCGCCGTTGCCGCACGCGCATGAAAATGCAACCATGCGCATGGCCAGCGGAGCGGTCCATGCCCTATTGTGGTCCATTGTCGCCTGGCAACTTGTCGGGCGCGTGCCGGTGAGGTTGAGGGGGTGGCCGTTATGGCTTGGCTTGGCCGCTCTGGCGGGACTGCTGGAACTACTCCAGCCGAGAGTTGGCCGATCAACAGAATGGGCCGACTGGATTTGTGGGATGGCGGGTGCGACTACGGTGATCGCTACGCCAAGATGGCGCGCCGGCTGGCGGATCACACTCATTCTTGGAATTGCTCTTATTCCTCCATTATGGGCCGGCACATTATGGGTTCAAGAAGTGAGGGCATTCCCGGTGCTGGTAGACCCGTACGCGCTCTGGGCCCGGCAGGGCTGGGCACAGCATGGCGGCCGCATTCGGATCCGGGACTTTTCGCAGCTTTGGTTTGACTCCGGACCGACAGCGGAAGAAGCCGAATATCCCGGATTATTTCGGAGTGCGGCCCATTCGGATTGGCGTGGTTTCGCCGCCCTGAAAGGCAGCATGTATTGGCCTGAGGCCGTCCCCGTAGTTATGGCCGTCCGGGTGGATGACCAGCGTGGTAATCCGCCTTATGCGGAACGATTCCAGCAGGAAATGGTGGCGACGCAAGGGTGGAACCAGATTATGATTCCAACCACAGCACTACAAAAAACACCGGGTGGCCGACAGCTGCGGTTGGATCAAATTCAACAATGGGGCGTTTTTCTTGTATCGCCGCCACCCTTCACCCATTTTATTTTGGGTGAATTCGTCTTGGATCAAAACAAGAATGTCCAATGAAGTACCCTGTGATTACGCCGGTGGCGGGGGGGGCATAATCGGGTTGAAGGATAAGCTAGGGGATGAAGCCGCCGGCCCGCAATTTGTCCCAGGAGACCGTGGGCTCTTGAGCGGTGGTCGCCAGGGTTTGGCGGACGTATTTGCCCAGCATATCGGTTTCCAGATTCACGAGATCGCCGGGGCGCAAGCTCGACAGAGCCGTATTCGTCCACGTGTGAGGAATGACGTGCACGGTAAAAATGCCTTCGCCGGGTAGAACCTCCACCAGGGTGAGGCTGACACCATCCATGGCAATCGAGCCTTTGGGGACCATGTCCCGTATCCACTCGGGGGCATGGACCCGTAGCACGGTGTCGCGGCCTGCCGACGTGATGCGCTGCAGGCGGCCGGTGCCATCCACGTGGCCACTCACCAGATGCCCGCCAAGCGGGTCGCCCATGCGTAGCGCACGCTCCATATTCAGCGTGGCCCCGTTTGTTTTTTCGCACAAAGCCGTTTTTTCAAATGTTTCCCGTAAAACATCGAAGGTCAGGCGTTCTCCCTGCTGTTCCACCAGAGTGAGGCAAGCGCCATTAATCGCGATGCTCTCTCCGATAATCAGCGGCGAGTCCACACGGGCCAGCAAGGAAAGACGCCCCGCATCGCCTTGAAAGGTGATGTTGGCCAAACGGCCGATTTGCTGAATAAGGCCGGTGAACATTTAAGCCTCCGCGATTATCGGGGTCATGCGGACCAACAAATCGTGACCGACCCGCCGGCTTTCCTGAAGCGCAAACCGGGGGGCCGCATTCAATTTCCATTGTGCAA
Organism: uncultured Verrucomicrobiota bacterium; assembly: GCA_964572295.1. Taxonomy (GTDB): domain Bacteria; phylum Verrucomicrobiota; class Kiritimatiellia; order CAIQIC01; family Lenti-01; genus CAZNGD01. The sequence continues at coordinate 10,050 of CAZNGD010000034.1, read as the reverse complement.
GGCCCATTGCGCCCACCGGGCCACCGATGAGCATTGGGGAAAGAAAAACGCACAATTCATCCACGAGTCCCGCGCGGAGCAGATCTCCGGCGAGGATGCCGCCACCCTCACACAAAACATGCAACGCCCCAAGTTTGCCGAGCTCTTTGGCGAGCGCAGGCAGCACCCTATTGGGCGGCAGTTCCAGAACGGTTGCGCCTTTCCGCCGAATATGTTTGGCGCAGGCCGGTTGCCAGCCTCGCGGAGCCGCGACAATCGTCCGTGGGGCGTGGGCATCATTAAAAACTTGAGCGGACAAGGGCAGGGGGCCTTTGTTGACAACGATAATGCGCCATGGGTTGCGTCCGCCATCCGGGCGCGGCCACAGGGACGGGTTGTCATGGCGCACGGTTCCCGCGCCCACCATGATGGCATCCGCCGCGCGCCGCAGGGCCTGCACTTCGCGGCGGGCAGCGGGGCCGGTGATCCAGCGTGATGAATGGGTATGGTCGGCACTCCGGCCATCCACGGAGAGGCCCAACTTCAGGGTGAAGAAGGGGCGTTGCCGCAACATGCGGCAGGCAAAGGGCGCAATCAGGGTGTTGGCTTCGTCGCGGCAAACGCCGAGCTGAACCTGCCGGCCCGCCTTGCGTAACAAACGCAGCCCACGCCCCGCATGGCGGGGATTGATATCCGTGGTGGCCGCCACCACGCGCGCGATGCCCGCGCGCAAAATCGCCTCGGTACATGGCGGGGTCCGCCCATGGGTTGAGCATGGCTCCAACGTCACATATAGCGTGGCGCCGCGCGCAGCCGAACCCGCTTGCCGCAAGGCCACAACTTCCGCATGAGGTCCGCCAGCGCGGCGATGATAGCCTTGTGCGATTTTACGCCCATCTTTGACAATCACCGCGCCCACAGGCGGATTGGGGCGGGTCAAGCCGACACCACGCCGGGCCATGGCCAGCGCTTGTTGCATCCAGGTTTGAGCAGTAGCGGCATTGGCCTTCATGCGGATTCCTCCGATTGCAACAAGGCGCGAACGAATGACGCGGCATCGAAGGGGGCTAAATCGTCCATGCCTTCGCCCAAGCCGGCAAAAAGTATGGGCACGGCCAATTCTTGACGGACCGCAAACAGAAAGCCCGCCTTGGAACTGCCGTCCAGCTTGGTCACCACGACACCTGACAGTGGAGTGATTTCATGAAATTGGCGGGCCTGGGCCACCGCATTTTGGCCGAGCATGGCATCCAGCACCACCCATGTGTGGTGGGGGGCATCCGGCAGACGCTTCGCCATCGCCGCACGCACTTTCTGCAACTCGCGCATCAGGGGTTCTTTGGTGTGCATACGGCCGGCGGTATCCACAATAATCGTGTCGCATTGCCGGGCCAACGCCGCATCAATGGCATCATAGGCCACGGCTGCGGCATCCGCGCCCGTTGCGCCAATTACGGATTCGCAACCGACGCGATCCGCCCACAACTTTAATTGATGCGATCCTGCCGCGCGGAAGGTATCCGCCGCGCCCAGCAACGGCCGCCGACCGGCCTGTTTGGCTTGGTAGGCCAGTTTGGCGGCGGTCGTTGTTTTGCCTGAGCCGTTGATGCCGGCCAGCAAGATCACCACCGGATCGGGTTGCGCCGCCCATGTCCAAGGAGGATTGTCGCCCAAGGCGGCGACCAACACCCGCTGAAATGTGGCCAGCAAAGGCTCCTTGCGTGAGGCCGTTCGCTCCAGTTCGGAGGTGAGTTCCGTGACCAGCCGCATCGGCACATCCGCCGTGATGAGCAAGTCGGTCAGTTCTTCCATCGTGGCGGCATCCGTGCGCGGGGAAGTGAACAGATGGGCCAGCGCGTCGGCAAAGCGCGCGCGGGTTTTTCGCAAACCATCGAACCAGGAACTCATGCGGCTAGCCGGACGGGGAGGGTGGTTCGCGGGAGGCATCGCGCGCCGGACGATCCAGCCCTTTGCGAATGCGGTCCAAAATGCCGTTCACAAACTTCCCGGATTCAATCGAGCTATACGCCTTGGCCAACTCGACGGCCTCATTGATGGACACCACGGGGGGGATGTCGTGGCGGTATAGCATTTCGTAGACGGCGATGCGCATGGCATTGCGATCCACGGTTCCCATGCGGGAGATTTCCCAGTTTTCGGCGTATTTGGCAATCAGGGGGTCAATTTCCTGATGATGCGCAATCACGCCGCGCGCGAGTTCCTCCGCGAACTCCCGCGCCTTGACCCGTTGCTTATCGGCTTTGGGGGCAGGCTGCGTGCCGGGGGTGGCCGGCGCTTCATTCAAGTGTTCCCAGAACAGCTTGAAGCCTTCGGTCAGCGATTCTTCCCGATTGAACTCCGACTGGAACAGGAATTGTAACGCCCATTCACGGGCTTCGTGGCGACTTCCCATGAGGCATCCTTTCTATTTTTGCGGGTACCGTACCCACCGGACCTACGCGCAGAGCCCTACGCCAATTGTTGGAACAGGGAAGCCATTTCGATGGCCGTTTGCGCGGCCAACCAGCCCCGATTGCCCGACTTGCTGCCGCAGCGTTCGATGGCCTGATCGAGTGTTTCGGCGGTGACGATTCCATCCACCACCGGCACGCCGCTTTCCAGGCTGATTTGGGTCAACGCCCGCGCCACTTGCGTGCCGATGAGACTCGCGTGCGGTGTCGCGCCTTGAATGATGGCCCCCAACGCCAGCAAGGCGTTGAACTTCCTGGCCTGCGCGAGTTTTTTCACCGCCAACGGCAGTTCGAACGCGCCCGGAACCCAGACCACCTCGATATTCTTTTCGTCCGCGCCGTGGCGGGCGAGACAGTCCAACGCGCCCTTGAGCAGTTGCCCGGTGAACAGGTCATTGAACCGGCTGATCACCAGCCCGATTTTCAACCCCTTGGCATTGAGCTGCCCGCTGTATTCCTTGTAGTTCATGGCTCCCTTTCCAGGTCAGATCATGTGACCCATTTTGTCCTTCTTGGTTTTGAGATATTGGGCATTGTCCGCATTCGGGGGAAACGCGATGGCGACCCGCTCGACGATTTCAATCCCGTAGCCTTGAATCCCCACGATTTTCCGCGGGTTATTGGTCAGCAGGCGCAGGCGGGTGATGCCCAAATCCAGCAGCATTTGGGCGCCGACCCCGTAATCGCGCAAATCCGCCGGGAACCCCAGCTTCAGGTTGGCTTCGATGGTGTCGTAGCCCTGTTCCTGCAGCGCATAGGCCTGCATTTTGGCCACCAAACCAATGCCCCGGCCTTCTTGGCGCATATACAGGATGGCGCCATGTCCGGCGGCCACCACTTGGCGCATGGCCGCGTGCAGTTGGTCGCCGCAATCGCAACGATGCGAGCCAAAGACATCGCCCGTGAGACATTCCGAATGCACCCGCACCAAGGGGGCATCCTGTTTGGCGGGCTCGCCATACACGAGCGCCACATGGTGCTCGTTGGAAGTTTCGTCCACGTACAGATACAGCATGAACTCGCCAAAGTCGGTGGGCAGTTTGACGACGGTGTCACGCCGAATCAACCGCTCCCGCGAGCGTCGCCAGGCCACCAAGTCGGCCACGGTCAGGATGCGCAGGCCGTGTTTTTGGGCAAAGGGGATCAGATCCGGCAACCGGGCCATTTCGCCGTTGTCGTGCATGACTTCGCAAATGACCGCGATGGGTTTGAGGCCGGCCAGCCGCGCCAAATCCACCGAGGCCTCCGTATGGCCGGTGCGCCGCAGCACCCCGCCAGCCACCGCTTGCAGCGGAAAAATGTGGCCGGGGCGAATGAAGTCGCACGGGGACGACGCGGCATCGGCCAATTTTTTCACGGTATGGGCCCGATCAAACGCGCTAATGCCGGTGGTGATGCCCTCGCGCGCGTCCACGGAGATGGTGAAGGCGGTACGAAAACGGTCTTGCTGTTCCAACGGAACCATCCGGCTGAGGCCCAGCTTGCAAAGCCGTTCTTCCTCCATGGGGACGCAGATCAAGCCGCGGCCATAAGTGGCCATGAAGTTGATGGCTTCGGGGGTGACTTTTTCGCCGGCAATGACCAAATCGCCTTCATTTTCGCGGCTTTCGTCATCCACCACCACCAGCATCTGCCCATTGCGTATGCTTGCGAGCGCTTCTTCGACGGTGCAGAACACCGGATCTTGCTTTACAGCCGCCATAAAAAAACCGAAGACCTTTCTGTCTCCGGGCGCAAACGCGAGTCCATCGCGCACGTCTTCTTCCATCCAGACTTTCAACTGTCGGCCAAGGAATCGCACCTTGTCTGCCTATTGGCTCGCGGGCTGTACCGCCGGTCGGGAATTTCACCACGCCCTGAAGACAATCCGCAAACTACCATGCCGGGCCGGCGGGCGCAACCTCCGAAACCGAAAAAATCGGGGCGAACCAAGGCGCGCAAGGGGGGGGGGGGGAATTAGTCGGGAGGCTCATCGGGCAGCAGGTCGCGGTTGCGGGTGCGGGGCATTTCCGCCAGCGGCATGGTTTTTCGCAGGAGTTTGGGCAGCCACGCCAGCAGGGCAAACAGCCCGGCCCCGGCGAACAGGACGGACAGCACCCGCCAATCGGTTTGGCCGCAGGCCAGTTGACCCGCCGCGCGCACGGTCCACAGCAGCGCCAGCACATTGGGGATGACGCCGATCACCGATGCCACCAGATAGTGGCGAAACGGGATGCTGGTCAGGCCGTAGGCATAATTCAGCAAGCTGAAGGGATTGATCGGCAGCAGGCGGGTGAACAAGACAACCTTCCATCCTTCCTGCCGCATGTTGGCCTCCAGAAAACGAAACAAGCGGGTGTGGCCAATACGGCGGGCCAGCCAATCGCGCAGCCAATAACGGGCCAGCAGAAATGCGGCGCTCATGCCGAGACCCAAGCCGATCAGGCAGATCAGGAGCCCCCAGCCGATGGGATACAGCAACGCAATCAGCACGCCCACCAAGGTGGTGGGCAGGCTGAAAACGGTGAAGGTGGCATCCAACACGATGCACAGCAGCGGGGCCCACAGGCCTGCCTCGCGCACGGTGCGCTCGAAGTCGGCCCACTGCATTCGCGACAATAAGGATCGGATGGCCGGCCAAAACCAGATGAGCAGCCCGCCACCCAGCACCACCAGGAGGGCGAGCGCGACCCGGCGCTGACGGACGGAGATCACGGGGTGGTGGCCGGCAGCACCACGGCGGTGACACGGCCCGCGCCGCCGAAGATGTCCTGTGCCACCGCGCGCACATCCGCAGCCTGTAATTGGCGCAGGCGTTCGATCATTTGGAATGAATGTTGCCAGCCCAGTCCCAGGAGTTCATCAATGGCGCACTGTTGCGCCAACCCGGAATTGCTTTGCAGGCTGCGGGCTTGGCCCGCCACCAGTTGTTCGACCGCGCGCCCGAATTCTTCCGCGCGTGGTCCCGTCGTGCGCAGCCGGTCGGCTTGCGCCTGGATGTGCTCACAAACCGCCGCGCGGCCAGCCGGCGTGGTGCCGGAATAAATCATGAAGAGGCCGCCCACCGGCCCGGTCAGTTGCGACGCGCCAGTGTAGTACGCCAGCCCCCGTTTATCGCGCACCTCGATGAACAGATCCGACGACAGCCCGCTCAAGGTATCCGCCAGAACCGACAACGCATCTTCGCGCGGATCGCCAGCCGCAATGCCGCGCCATGCCTCCACAATTACGGTCTGCTTGAACGGCAGTTCCTTTTCCAATTGCACGGATTCCATGACGGTTTGCGGCAGCGCCGGCCAAGTGGGCGCGGATCCTGTTGGCAGCGTTGCCCACGCCGCCTCCACCTGCGCTGCGACCGCAGTGGCATCCACGTTGCCGAATACGGCGATAATCACGTTGGAGCCGACCAGCAGGCGGCGGTGGTGCGCGACAACCTGGTCGCGAGTCAACGCGCTGACGCTCGGCTCATTCCCCAAACTGGAATACTGGTAGGGATGGCCCGGGAAAAAGGCATCGCGCACCATTTGCTGGGCATGGGCCATCGGTTTTTCCAGCGCGCGTTGAATATCGGCCAACTGAAATGTCCGCTGCTTTTCCAGTTCATCGGCGGGGAACTGCGAATCCAACAAGCATTCGGCCACGGTGGACAACATCAGCGGCAAATCTTCGCCCAAGCCGGCGGCATTGAGGCCGTAGGTGTTGCGGCCGGAATAGGCGTTCAAGGAAACCGCGCGCGATTCGAGCCGACTGGCCAACTCGGCCGCGGAGTGCGCCGATGTGCCGCGCAGCAATAGTTCCGCAGTCAGTTGAGAAATCCCGGCCTGGCCGGACGTTTCGCCCAGCACGCCGCCGCCAATCACGGCGGCAACATAGGCCATGGGCAGGCGCGGATCTTCGCGCACCAGCAAGCGCAGACCATTCGGTAGCGTGGTCAACTGGATGGCGAGATCGTCGGTGGTCGCAGTGGGGGGGGGGGCGGTTTCTTCGGCAGTCGGCGCAAGAACCGCCAGCGATCCATTCTCCGGGCGCAGATACTTTTGGGCCACGCGTTGCAAATCGGCGGGAGTGACGCGCTGCACAAGGTCCAAATAGGTTTCATTGAAACGCGGGTCGCCGGTATAAAACTCGCCGGTAGCGAACGTCGAAGCCTGACCTTCCATGGTGGCCAGATTTTGGATGGCACCCGCAAGGACTTCCCGGCGCGCCTGTTCAATGCGGACGGAGTCCATCAACGTCTGGGGCCAGGTGGCGACTTCCGCGCGCAGCGCCGCCACCGCCGCCGTTTCCTGTTCGGGTTCACATTCAAAGGTGATGCCAAACAGGCCGGGTTCACAGGGCGTGTAATTCCAGGCTTCGATATCCAACACCAGCCGCTGTTCTTCGCGGAACTTTTTGACCAGAATGGAGGAACGCCCGGAGCCCACAACCGATGCCAGCACATCGAGGGCGGGGGCATCGGCATCCGCCAAATCGGTGCCATGGAAAACCCAGCCCACGCGGGTGACGTTATAGGGGCCGGTTTTGCGGCCAGTTTGCTCGGCCAGTTGCGGCGGCTCGGGGGGAATCCAGACCGGTTCGCGCGGCGTGCGCGGGATATGGTCCATGTGCGCGCGCACGGCCGCTTCCATGTCGTCCAATGGCACATCGCCGACGATGCACAGCACCATGTTATCCGGGGAGTAATGCCGCTGATGGTAGGCCACCAGGTGATCGCGGTTCATGGTGGTGAGGATGTCGCGCCAGCCAATCACCGGCACGCGGTAGGGATGCACCCGAAAGGCGGTCTCATTGACCAAGCGGCTGAACACGCGCATGGGGTCGTCTTCGCCCATGTCCACTTCGCGCAAAATGACCTCGCGCTCGCGCTCCCATTCTTCGGCGGGGAAAGATGGATGGAATACGGCATCCGTCAAAACGTCCAAGCCCACCAGCCAGTGCGCCGAGGGCAGCACCACATGAAATACCGTGCGGTCGTTGGACGTGTAGGCGTTGATCTCGCCGCCGATATCCGCAATCTCCTTGGACACCTGGCCGGGGCCGCGCTTGGCCGTGCCCTTGAACACCATGTGTTCCAGATAATGCGAGAGCCCGCCGCCCAACTGCGCGCCTTCATGGATTGAGCCCGCGTGAACCCAATATTGCACGGCCACCAACGGGGCGCTGCGGTCCTGCTTCAACAGCACAACCAGGCCATTCTCCAACACCACGCGCCGGATACCGGCTTGCGCCGCTTGCAGGGATTCAATGGGATTCTGTGCCATGGACAACTCCTGAATGACAAACAAGGCCGTGCACAGGCCAAGGATGGGCAGCCAACGATTCATGCGCCGCAAGATACCACGGGCCCGCGTGAAAGCAAAGCATCCGCAAGGCCGCCCCCAGCCAAGCCGCCACCGCAGGCTTGGCCCAGGTGGCAACTTGGCGGGACATGCGCGTTTGCGGCGGAGTTATTGCAGGACTGCGCCGATATCCGCCGGCCCGACCAAGCGCTGATAGCGCGCGAGCCAGCCGGAGGTGATGCGGGGCTTGAACGGCTTGAGTTGGGCGGCGCGTTTTTTCAGCTCGGCCGCGGAAACCAGCAGATTCAGTTTGCCGCGGGGAATATCAATGGCGATGGAATCGCCTTCCTTCACGAGCGCAATTGGCCCGCCACTGGCGGCTTCCGGCGCCACGTGGCCGATGGCCGAGCCGCGGGTGGCGCCACTAAACCGGCCATCGGTAATCAACGCGACATCCTTGTCGAGCCCCATGCCGGCGAGCGCAGCGGTTGGCGAAAGCATTTCGCGCATTCCGGGGCCGCCCTTCGGGCCTTCATAGCGAATGACCACCACGTCGCCCTTTTTGATTTTGCCGGCGTAGATGCTGGCAATCGCGGCTTCTTCGCTGTCGAAGACGCGCGCCTGGCAGGTTTTGACCAGCATTTCCGGCGCGACCGCCGAGCGTTTCACCACGCTGCCGCGCGGCGCGATGTTGCCCTTCAGGATGGCAATGCCGCCCGTGCTGCTGAACGGATTCTTCACGGGGCGCAGAACATTGGGGTTGCGGTTGCTGGCGCCCTTGATGTTGCGGCCAACCGTTTGACAGGTCACGGTCAGCAACGCGGTGTCCAGCAATTTAGCCGCCGCCAACTCTTTCATCACCGCGGGAACGCCGCCAGCCAAGTGCAGGTCTTGGATGTGGTCCGGGCCGGCGGGACTCAAGCGGCAGAGGTTGGGGGTGGTGGCGCTGATGGCGTTGATGCGATCCAATGACATGGGTACGCCCGCTTCGTGGGCAATGGCGCACAGATGCAGCACGCTATTCGTGGAGCACCCCAGGGCCATATCCACGCGCAACGCGTTGGTGAAGGCCGCACTGGTCATGATGTCGCGCGGGCGCAAATTCTTGGCGAGCACCCGCATGATTTGCATGCCGGTCTGCTTGGCCAGGCGGTAGCGGGCGGCGGCCACCGCCGGAATGGTCCCGTTGCCGGGCAAGGCCATGCCGATGGCTTCGCTCAGGCAATTCATGGAATTGGCCGTGAACATGCCAGAGCAGGAACCACAACCGGGGCAGGCGGTTTCTTCGTAGTCGGCCAGTTCCGTCTCGCTGATTTTGCCCGCCTTGCATGCGCCAACCGCCTCAAACATGTTGGACAAGCTGAGATGGCGTCCATCGAGATCGCCCGCCATCATGGGGCCGCCGCTGACCACGATGGCCGGAATGTTGATGCGCGCCGCAGCCATGAGCATGCCGGGGATAATCTTGTCGCAGTTGGGGATGAGCACCAGCGCATCAAAACAGTGCGCCAGCGCCATGGTTTCGACGGAATCGGCGATCAATTCACGGGAGGGGAGGGAGTAATACATGCCGGGGTGGGCCATGGCGATGCCATCGCACACGCCAATCGCCGGCACGAGGATGGGCGTTCCCCCTGCCATCCGGATGCCGGCCTTGACCGCATCCGCAATTTTATCCAGATGGATGTGACCAGGAATAATCTCGTTGAAGGCGGACACCACGCCGATGAGCGGGCGGTTCATTTCTTCGCGGGAGAGGCCCAGCGCATAGAGCAACGAGCGGTGCGGCGCGCGTTCGGGGCCTTGGAGAACTTGGTCGCTAATGCGTGATTTTGTTGCCATAATCCATATCCTTTTTTGTCGGCGGTTCCAGTTGGCGAATGTCCGCCAGCCGACCATATTTTTCAAGCGTTTTGTGGGGCGCTTGTGAAAAATCCATGCCGCCACGCCCATCCGGGCAAGCGCCTTACTTTTTCTTTTTCTGGTGGTTGGGCCAGGAATGGCGCGGCGCCGAGGCGGATTTGCATTGAGTTCACGTAGCCTGAATGGCGCCAGCGGCATATTGCCCGGCCAACTCCAGAAGGCGGTGGCATCCGGCAAAGGCTTTTTCCAGTCGCTGCTAAAAAAGCCAGAAGCACGGGTGCCACTCGGCACAGCGGGGCCTTTCAACCCTTGCCGCAAGTTCGCGGCGGCACCGCCAAACTGGCCTTGAGCTGATCGCCAGCGGTTCCCGCGACTCGCTTGCGGATTCCTCGACAATCAATTTGGCGTGTCCGCCATTTTTCCGAACAAAACTGAATGAAAAACGAACAATATACTGTTTGACATGGTTGCCCATTAGG
>CAZNGD010000033.1:0-12281 GCA_964572295.1 uncultured Verrucomicrobiota bacterium | reverse complement strand
AGATTTCGCGGAGTGACTGGAGTTCAGACGTGTGCTCTTCCGATCTGCCGGTGGTCTTGGTGCCGGTGAAGGAACCCTCCTGCATGGTGAACGAGTTCGCATTGGTCAGATATAGCGTGCTGCTGCCGGCCGCAATCGGGCCGTAGGTGACAAACGTGCCCGCCGGCAAGGAGATGCGCGAATCAGCGCCCAGCGTGATGTCGCCGCGCCACTCACCCACGCCGGTGGAAATCTGGCGCAGCGCGCCATCGTTGGCCACCCCCATCCCGGACAGGTGGAGGTCCACCGGCCGCCAGGCTGCGGCCGTGTTCAGCGTCAGCGTGGCATTCGTGCCCACGTGGACCGCGCCCGTGCCCATGGCGTTGGTGTTCGCGTTGATTTCCACGTTGCCGCGGTCCACAAAGAGCCCGCCGTTGAACGAGTTGTTGCCGCTCAGGATCAGCTCGCCCGTGCCGGCCTTGTGCAACTGCTGCACACCGGAAATGATGCTGCTGACCGTCAGCGGCAAGGCGGAATCATTCGTCCACGCCTGCGGCGCGGTCAACTGCACCAGACAGGCCAGCGTGTGCATCCCCAGCGAGCCCGCGCCCACGCCGATGCCCGCCGCCCCCAGCGAGAGGCGGCTGCCGCTGAACGTCAGCGAGTAGTTGGCCTCGTCGGTGATCCGCAACCCGTTGTAGGACCGGTTGCCGTTGAGCGAAATGATCTGGCCGGAGTCGAGGCCGGAGTAGAAGACCACGGTCTTGTCGGCGCTGGGCACCAAATCGCCCATCCAGTTCTCCGCCGTATCCCAATTGGCATCGGCGCCCTCGCCATCCCAGATCGGGATGCCGCCGCCGGTGGTGTAGGTCAGGAAAATGTCGTTGCCGCTGGCGGTCACGCCCAGGCGTCCGCCTTCCAGATCCCGTTGGAACCCGGTGTCGTCCACCACGAAGCGGGTGGCATTGAAGCCCACCACCGCCGAGACCCCGTGCATGATGCGCCACGAGTAGTTGTTGCCCGTGTCGAAGTTGGCCGGGTTGCCGGTCAGCTTGATGGTGAATGTGCCCGAAGCGGGCGCGGTGACGGCCGCGTAGGAGTTCAGCACGTCCCAACCGGTGCCGGCCACGCCGTTGGCATCCACCATGTTCACGCGCATGCTGCCGCCATTGTTCAAGGTGATGGCACCGCTTTCCAGGGTGGCCGCCTGATTGGTGACATTCCCCGGATCCACCTCGCCGGACACCGCCAGGTTGCCGATGGGCCCATCCCCCATCAGGATGCCGGAGCCCGACACCGTGTGCGCGGAGTTGGGCGACGCGCCGCTCACCACCAGCCGGCCACCGCTCACCGTGGTGGTGCCCGTGTAGGTGTTTGTCGCCGCCATGATGAGGGTGCTGAGGCCCAGCTTATCGAGGCCGCCCGAACCGCTCATCACGCCGCTGTACGTGGTATTGCTGCCATTGGACCCCACCGTCAGCCGCCCGCTGCCCAACCACACCCGACCGTTGCCGGCCAACGAGCCGACCGCCGTGTTGAAGTTGGTCAGATTCAGAATCCCGCCGCTGCCGCGCACTTCCATGACCGTCTGGGTCGGCAGCATGTTGGCGCCCCGCATCATCAGCATTCCGTTGCTGACGATGGTGCTGCCCGTGTGCGCGCTGACCCGGGCCACGATGGTGGTGCCACTGCCATCCCGAATCAGGTTGATCACGTTGGTGCCCAGGCTGTTGTTGGTGATGACGATCGTGCCCGCGCCACCGAAGAAGATGTTGTGCGCGGCGTTGGTGCCATTGATCCCGCCGGTCAAGGTCAGCGTGGAACTGCCCTCCGCGTGGATGCGGGCCGAACTGGTCAGGCTGATGGCGCCCGGCCAAATGTTGGCATATTGCATATTGCGCAGCGCGCCTTCGTTGGTCACGCCCATGCCCGCCAGCCGCAAGGGCTCGGCAAAATACGTCGTCGCGCCTGTCGGCCGCAGTTCCAGCGCGCCGCCCGGCTGCACCGCCGTCCAGGCATTGACCGTATTGGTGCCCAGTGAGCGCCGGGCGCCGATGCTCAACGCCCCCTGGTTCACCGTCATCGAACCGGACCAGTACAGATTGGCCTCTTGACCGCCCTCAATGTGGATGCGCCCCACCCCGCCCTTCTCCACATTGAATCCGCCCTTGATATAGCCGTAGAGCGTGAACACCTGATCCGAGGCATTGGACCACGTTTGATCCGCCCGCAACGTAATGTTGCCCAACCGGTGCGTCCCGGTGGATTCCTTCATGATTTCGATGCCGTTGCCAAACAGCCCCAGCCCGTTCGTGGCCTTAATAAGCCACAAGTCATAGTCCACCGGCTCGATGTTCACGTTCAGGGACGCGTTTTCGTTGAACTTGAGCCCCTTGTAGTTGTACAGGTTGCCCAAGTGGATCACTTGAATCGGATCGGTCCGCGGGAAGGTCCGATAGAACACGCAGGTGTCATTCGTTTGATAAGGCAACCGGTTACCCACCCAGTTGAAGGGATTGATCCACTGGCTGGCTAACAGGCCGGTCGAGCCCTTCCAAATCGGCGCGCGCGCTTCAGAGAATAGGTTGGTCCAGCTCTTCGCCACGCGCACTTCATCCCAACGCACGCCACTGATGGCGGCGGCGTTGCCGTTGGAGGCCACCAACCGGATCCCGTAGAAGTTCGAGGACATTCCGACCGCATTCGCATTGCTGATCATGAGGTGCCATGTGGCCGGCTCGTTGTCGCGCTCGGGCGAAATAATGTCGGTCGTGTTGTTGTACGCCAGCATGTGCAACCGTTTATCGTTGCGCACATACTTCACAATGAACGTGTAATCCGCGCCCGGCGTCAGCTCGATTCCACTGGTACCACTGACCTGAGTTCCCGTCAGGAACTGCATGGAAGCCCTGGTCTGCCCCGGCAGCACACCCGCGCGGAACAGGGGCGTGTTGGTGGTGGTCCCGGTGCCGCCATACACTTCCACACCCGCAAACCGATTGTTGCCGCCTTCCGGGATGCGCATCACCCAGCCAAGGTAGTGGGTCGCGCCCGAACTGCCCGTGAGTGCCGAACTGAATTGCCGGCGGATTTCCACCCGCTCGCCATTCGCCAGCGACTCGCTGACCGCATGGTTGCCCTGCTCCGTGCCAAAGCCATACGTGGCGCTCAAGCTGAAGGTTTCCGCAATTTGGGCGGCTTGGAGTTCCTTGGTTCCGGCCGTTTGCACCCAGGGGCCGCTCCATCCCCAGCTACCGCTGCGGTTGGCTATTGCCGTGGCATTGGTGTACGAGAACGGCTCATAATACACCACCGTCTCGAACGGTTCCGTGGTATCGAAGCCACGGGCGGCGGTGGAATACTCATTGCCAACCGAATAGGCATAGACCGCGTAATAGTTGGTGCTGTTGTTCGGCACCACATGTTCGAAGGCTTCGGCGCTGCCCTTGTACAGCACAGTCCCACCGCCCACGCTGGCCCCTACGGCATAAGACGTGCCACTCGCCGGATCCGTCGGTGCGGCATTGGCGCGGTGGACCACCATTGCATTCAGTCCGACCGGATTATTCCAGCTCAACCGCATCATTTCGTAGCCGTCGTTGGCCACGTTGAGGTTCGTCACCGCCGCGATCAGGCCCAGCCCCTTAATGGCAAAGGTGTATGGCGACTGCGCCGGCACGCCGTTGGTGATGTAAATCGTGGCTTGTGAATTGCCCAATTGCGTCGGCAGGTAGGCCACGGTGAATTCCGCGATCGCGCCGGATGGCACCGGCGAGGCCGGTTGCGCCAGCAGGGCGAAGTGGCTGCCCTGCGCGCCGCCGATGGTAATGTCGCTCAACGTCAGCGGCGCGCCGCCGGTATTGGTGACCGCGAACACCCGCGCTTCCGCCGTGCCGATGGAAACCCCGCCAAAGTCCGTGCCGTTGACCGTGGAAGGCGTCGTGTTGCCGCTGGCAATCACCGCGCCATTGGTGCCCAGCACCCCGATGCCCGGAATCAGGAATTCCAGATACAGGTCGCCCGTCTTTTCCACCACCACGAAACTGCCGCCGGACAAATCGCCGGTGAAGCCGGTCGCGTCCGTGACAAACTTATTGCGCGCGTAGCCATCCACTCCGCTGGCCCCACCATCCATGATCTTCCACGACCACGCCGTGGTATTCACGAAGTCTCCCGGCGCCCCCACCACTTCGATCTTGAACGGCGATATTTCCGTGGCATCCACCGTGATGCCGCCGGATGCCATCAGCAAGTCCCACGCCACGCCCGGCGTGCCCGCGCACGAGTTCACTTCCACCTGCATGACGCCGTCCGGCGAGAGGAAGAGGCTGTCCACATTCAAGATGCCCGGCGACAGGCCCGGCAACACCTTGCCGTCCACGATCAGGTCGCCCACCGTGCCGTTACCGGTCAGGCTGGCGGCATGGCCGATCAGGAAAGTCGAGTTGGCCGCCGCGCCGCGCATGTCCAGAATGCCTTCATTGATCAGGGTCAGGCCGCTATAGGGGCTGGTGCCGGTCATGGTCAGCCTGCCGCCACCGTTCTTGGTCAGCATCCCCGTGCCCGACATCACCCCGGCATAGGTGCCATCCGTCGTCTGCCGGAACTCCACCTCGCCGTTGTTGGTGATGTTGCCCTTGATCGCGGCCGTATCGCCCGCCAAAATGCCGCCGCTGACCGTCGTCCCGCCGGCATGGGTGCTCGTGCCGCTCAACAGCAACAGACCACTGCCCGCCTTGGTCAAACCGCCATTCTCCACGGTACCGGTGATTTCCACAAACTTCGTCACCGGGTTGTTGACGGTGATGGTGCGCATGGCGCCGGCCAGATTCCAGTCGCCCATGAATTGCAGGCTGCCCGTGCGCGTGGCCGCTTCGCCCAAGGTCACGTTGCCTTCCTGCCGCACCGGGCGGGAAATGGCGTAATCCGCCGCGCTGGACGACTTCAGCGCCGAGTTGAGCCCAAAGACCAGCGTGCCCGTGCTTCCCAACGCATTGGCGCTGCCGATGCGGATTTCGCCCGTGTTCAGCCGCAGCACACCCGTCAGGTTCGTGTTGGCGCCGGTCAGCAGCAGGCGGTTGGTCGCCAGCGTATTCACCACCAGCGCGCCGGTGCCGTCCGTGCGCGTGCCCGACAATCTGCCGCTCAGCCGCAGCTCCGTGCCCAGCACGCCCACCGTCAGGGTGTTCTCGCCAATGGCCACATTGCCGCTGAGCACCGGCGAATCCCCCGCCGCCTGGATGCTGGCATCCGCGGCCAGCGTCACCGGCCCGCTGAAATCCACGTTATTCTGGACAAAGCGCAGCGCGCCGCCATTGGTGATGCCGCTGCCCGCCAGCGTCACCGGCTCCACCGCAAATTCCACGCCCTTGCCCCCGCCATGCAGTTCCAGCGCCGCGCCATTCGCCACCACCGTGCCGAAGGCCGTCGCGCCCAGCGAGTTGGTCCCGCGAATCTGCAACGGCCCCTCCGCCACGGTCACGACGCTCGCCAGCGTGTTGTCGTTGCCGGTCAGAATGACCCGGCCGCTGCCGCGTTTCTCCACGGCCACCGTCCCGGAGATCAGCCCGCCCAGCGTCAAATCGGCGGCGGAGGCGTTGTCCCACACCTGCGGCTGCGCCAGCTTGAGATCGGAGTGAATGGTATGCGAACCCGTCGAACCGGATTCCACCAGAATGCCCCGGGCCATCAAGGTCAGCGCGTTGCTCCGGATGTTCACGTTGGCGCTCGCATTGTTCAGGAAGCGGATGCCGCGCACGGTCTGGTCCGCGCCCAGGTTCACGTTGACCCCTGAAATCGCCTCATAGAAGACCGCGATGGCATTGGTCTGCGGCAGTTCATCGCCCACCCAGTTGGTGCGGTTATGCCAGTTGTTGCGGTCCGCCACCGCGCCGCCATCCCAGATCGCGTAGTAGGCCAGCGTGGTCTGCTCCTGAGAGCCCGACGACGCGCTGATGCAAGCCTCGGAATCGTAGGCCCGCACCCGGGTGTAGTATGTCGTCTCCGGCATCAGGTCCGTGATCAACTGCGAGGTCCCCGCCACCACCAGGTTGGAATACCCCGGCTCATAGATCCCGCGCGGGTACAGGATGTTGGTCACCATCACGTCCGTAATGGCCGCGCCCACGTTCCCCGCCGCCTTGGCCGTCTGCAAGCGCACCAGCACCTGGTCGCCATTGACGGAACTCAGGTCCATCGGCAGCATCTCGGTCAGGGTGGAGTTTTGCGGGGTGCGGTAGCCCATCTCCACCCACGTGCTGCCGTTGTTGGTGGAAATCGAAACATACACGTTGTTCCGGAAGTCGCCGTTGCCGCCGCCGCCATAGACCCGCGCCTTGAACAGCAGCGTTTCCCCGAACGACTCATTGAAGTTGAGCGGCGGCGTAATCAACGTGGAGGTCTTGAGGCGCATGCCCACGGCGGTGGTGGACTGCACGAGGTCCTCTTCCGTCCAGTCGCCGCCGATGCCCCCGCCCAGCGTGCCCGCATGGAAGCAGGCAATGTTGTCTTCCTCGTCGCCCTGGAAGGTCGCGTTGGTGCTCACATCCAGCCGATAAGACCCCGCGCCGGCCACCCCCGTCCAGTTCGCCCGGAAGGAGGTTGCCGTGATGTCCGTCGCCGCCTGATTGACCGGCAACGCGCTGAAGCATTCCCCGGTGAACATCACTTCCGCGCCGTAGGAGGTGCGCTCGTCATTCTGGGCGAAGGCCCGCACGTAGTACACCACGCCGCCGACCGTCGGCGCCAGCGTCCCCTGGAAGGTGCCCAACCCGCTGCCACCGCTCACGATGCCGGTGGTGTCCGCCAGCGTCGGCAAGCCCGTGGTGTTCCACACCAGGCCGCGGTTGGTCACCGCCGAGCCACCTTCCGCCAGCACCTCGCCGTTGCCCACCGCGCTGCCCTGCACGTTGTCGCTGACCGCCCGCGTGGCCACGGCAGGCGGCTCCTGCGAACGCCGCCCCAGCGCGCCGGTCGCCTGATAATCGCTCTGGCTCTCGCTGGTGCTGTTGGTCGCGAGCACCCAATACCAATAGTTGGTGCCGGTCTCCGCCCCCTCGTCGTCAAAGCTGGTCTCCAGCGCATCAAAATCGCCAATGCACTCGGCGAGGGTGGTGTTATCGTTCGTGGCGCGCCAGAGGGAGTAGCCCGTGGCGCCCACGACATCGCCCCACCACACCTGCACGCCCCAATCATGGAGGAGGTAGCTCGCCTCCACGTCCGGCACCACGATCAGCTTGCGATAGCCCCCGTCTTCCACGCCCCACGGGCTTTGGCTCCCGCTGCTGTCGTTCGTCGCCCGCACCCAGTACGTATATTGCTGGCCGGGGCTGGCGCTGCTGTCATTAAACTGCACCACATCGGGCCCGACCGCCCCCACGCACTCCGCCGCCTCCGAATCGGCGCTTTCCGCGCGCCAGATGCCATACCCGATTTCCCCGCCGTTCAGATCGCTCCAGGTCACCCGCACATAATCCGTGAAGGTGCCATCCGTGGCCTGCACATTTGGCACCGGCCGCATTCCCCGATATCCCGAATCCGCCACGCTCACGTGCGCGCCAAACTCGTTCGAGGCCGATACAAAATAGTAGTACAACATCCCCGGCTCCGCGGTGGTGTCCACGTAATTCGTCATGCTCCCGCCCCACACCTGCACATCGTCGAGATACCACGTGTTGAAGGCCGACACAAACCGGAACAGCACATTCGTGGCCTGCGCCAGATTCGGCGATGCCGTCAAGTCCTGGGTGATCGTCGCCTTGGTCGTCGTCGGCGCGAACGTGCCGAGTGGCGCCCAGGTCGTCCCGCTGTCCAAGCTGTAGTAGTTGGTCGTGGTGGTTCCACTGCCACCCGCGCTGGCCGCCACATGGAAGGTCAACTGCGTCGGATAATGCACCGGCGGCGAGATGAGCGTGTCGTCCACGCCCAGCGCCCGGCAGGGCGCTGCCACGCCATAGTGGGTCGCCCCCGAATCAGTGCTGGTGCCACCATCCGTCCACCGGCCGGGGAACGTGGCAAACCCTTCGTTCAGCAGCAGGTTGCCCGCGGCCGTGTTGGTGATCAACACCGTCGAGCTGTCGAACTCCTCGAGCGTGTTGCGATAGACCACATAGGCCTCCGCCACGCTGGAGGCATCCCACGACACATGCACATGGTCCTGGTGCGTCCCGTCCGAAGCCTGCAAGTTCAGCGGCGCGCCCGGCGACAAGTCGCGCGTCAACACCGGTTCAACGGCCGAGTTGCCCGACTGGCATTCGCCCGCCCCCGCCGCCCGAATCCGGAAATAATACATCGTGTTCGTGGTCAGTCCCGTCACCAACACGCTCGTGCCATTCACCACCCGGTTGGAATAGTTCGGCACAAACGAGGGCTCGCCACTCACCTGCAACACCTCCCAGTTGTCCAAATAAAAGCGTTTCTTGCTGGCCGCCGAGGCCTGCAACCGGATCTTGCAGTTCGCCGTGCCATTCGTGATCTGGCAGGTGTAGGTCGTCATATCGGATGTCAACGTGAACGTCACGCCCATGGGTAAAAAGTTCACGCCATCCGCCGCAAACAGAACCGTCACGGCGGTGCTGTCCGTGCCATATACCCGCGCATCAAACCGCAAGGTGGCCAGCCCCAGATTCCCCGCCAGGTTCAGCGCCGGGGTCGTCAACTGCCCCAAGGTGCTCGACCCGCCCAGTTTGGCTTCGTATTGATTTTCGTAAACGGCCTGCCCGGTCCAACCCGGCGTTAGGGTGTACGCGTTGAGGTTCCCGGAACGGTCGGCGGTGCCATTGAGCGTCGTCATCTTGCTGAAATCTTCCGTCAACACGCTGCCCATGCCCGAACCCGTCGCGAAATAGGCATTGGTCCCGACATCAATCGCGTAGCTGATGGCGCCCGGCAGCGGCGCCCAGGCCGCCGTGAAGTCCGTGCCGTTCGTGATGCTCGCGTGCAATCCCGTCACCACGTCGCTAAAGCACGGCGTGGTGAACGACTTTTGCGTGCCATACACAATCCCCGCCGTGTTGCTGGCAAACGCCCGCACATAATGGGTCTGGTTCGCCACCAGCCCCGTCATGGTGTTGTAGAACACGCCGCCGCCGCCCTGCGGATGAATATCATGGCTGGCGGCCATCGTCGGGTTCTGATTGGTGCTCCAGCAAATGCCGCGCAGCGTCACCGCCGTCATCCCCTGATTCAGCACGTTGCCGCCGCCGCTGGCCCCGCCCGCCGTCACCCCGGTGGCATCCAGCGTTGACACCGACGGCAAATTGATGTTCAGCCGCCGCCCCAGCGCGCCGTTGGCTGGGAACGCGCTCAGGCTGGAGCTGGTGCTGTTGGTCCCCACCACCCAGTAGAAGTATTCCACCCCCGCCGTGGGCGTGGCATCGTTGTAATTCGTCACGCCGGCCGCCACCGTGACCAACCAACTGGCGTTGGCCGAATCATTGGCCGTGTGCCGCCAGATGCCGTATCCCGTCTCGCCAATGATCTTGCCCCACTGCAGCGCAATCCGGTCGCTGTACGTGTCGTAGGATGCCGTCAGCCCCGTCACCGTCGCCAGCCGCCGGTACCCGCTATCCATCGTGCTCCAATCGCTGACGCTCTCACTGCTGCCGGCCTGCGCCATCACCCAGTAGTAATAGAGCTGGCCTTCCACCGCCGTCGTATCCTGATAGCCGCTGCTCAACGTGCCCAAATCCTGCGCCCCCGTCGGGCTGGCCGTCATATTGCGGTAAATCTTGTACGAGGTCGCGCCATCCACCCCCGTCCACGTAATCGCCACATGGCTGGTCGAATCCCCGTCCGTCGCCGCCACTTGCGTCGGCGGCAGCAACCGGCGATACCCCGCGTCCACCTGGCTCTTGGCGCTCGACCCAATCGCATTCGACGCCGTCACCCAGTAGTAATACAGCACACCCGGCTGCACCGCCGTATCCACGAAGTACAGCTCATCCGCCGCCGTGCTGCCAATTTCCGCCGCGTTGTACGGCTGGTTCAGCGTATACCGCCAAACCGTGTAGCCGGTCTCGTCGCCCGAATCATTCCACGTCAACAGCACATGGGCCGTGCTGGTCCCGTCCGACGCATTCAAACCCGTCGGCGGCGGCGGCGACCCGCTGATCGTCGTCACATCCTGCGTCGCCGAGTTGACGCTCACGCACCCCGTCCCCGCCCCCGCCCGCACCCGGAAGTAGTACGTCACCGCCTCCTCCAGACCGTTCACCACCTGGCTCGTCCCCGTCACGGCCTTGTTTTCATACCCCGGCAAAAACGCCGCGGTTGCGCCCGCGCTCTTTGTGCCATCCACCACCAGCGCCTGCATACCCACGCCGATGGAGCCATTGGCACCCAGGGTCTGCCAGCGAATGCGCGTGTACTCGTGGCCCAAATTGTCGGTCGTGGACAACGCATCCATTGCCTTCATGCTGTTCACAGTCGGGGTCCGCGTACCGATCACCGTCCAGTCCACCCCGTCGTTGGTCGAAATGGATACCGTAATCTTGTTCTTGGTAGTGTCCGTGCCGCCAAAGGTCCGCGCCTGGAATTTCACCTGCAATTCCGTGAAGTCCACCGTCGAGAATGGCGGCGAGGTCACCACCGATGTGGACTTTAACAACTGCACATACGCGCTGCCTGACAGGTCGCGACCGGTCCAGCCGTTGGTGATCGCGCCCGGGCCCGCCGCCGCATTGGTCGCCAGCACTTCCGTGGTGCTGCCCCCGCCCGAACCGGTGAACGTGCTCGATTCGCTGACATCCAAATAATAGCCGGTGGCACCCGGCACGGCATCCCACGCCGCCGTGAACCCGGTGTACCCGATGGATTCCCCGCGCAGATTCGTCGGCACGGCCGGTTCCGGGGTCGTCGCATTCGCATTCACCGGCGCCGACCAATACGGATCCGCCGCGTTATACGACCACGCCCGGTAGTAATACTTCGTGCAACCCGTCAACCCCGTGTGCGGATGGCTGGTGCCCGTCCCCACATACACCACCGTGCCCCCCGCGAACGCCGTGCCCACCGTCGGCAGCCCACCCGCGGGCGACGTGAACGTCCCCGTGGTGTTGTACACCACCACAATCGAGTCGTTTTGCGCGTTCGGCGCAAAGCTCAAATTAATCTGCCCCGCATTCGCCGCCGTCGCGCTCAACGAAGCCGGCGGCAACAGCGAACTCGTCTTCGTCGTCACCTCCGCCGTCGCCGAATAGCCACCCACGCACGTCGCATTCGTCGCCCGCACCCGGAAGTAGTACGTCGTCCCCCAGTCCAACCCCGACACCACCTGGCTCGTCCCCGTCACCTTTAGCCCCTCATACCCCGGCACAAACGAACCGCCGCCCCCGCCACCGCCACCCGCCCTGAAATTATCGAAGTAGATGCGCCGTGTGAGGCCGTTGTTCGCAAACCGCCCGTAGATGCCGAAGTATGACGAGGTGCTGTACACCGCGTTCGTCAACGTGCCGCCGTTGTTGGTCGGCTCGGCGGCAAAGGTGAACCCGGTCGAGTAGTACAGCGTGAATTCCCCGCTGGCATTGCGGGTGATCCGGAGATTCAACCCGTTGCGCAGGGCGTTCCCGCCAAAGTTGCCAACGGTCGCGAAGTCCCCCACCTTGTCGCTGCCCAGTCCCGTCTTGCGCCAGAGCTCGATATAGTCAGTGCTGCCATCCACGCCGATCTTCAGGTAATAGCCCTGGAAGTTGTTGGTCGCGATATCGCCAGAGAACGGCGCGGATGCCATTAGCACCACGCCGAAATAGTTGGCTGAAGACGGCGCGAAATCCGTGCTGCCCAGGGAGAAGTTCCATTCGCTGACTTCATCGCACGGCGTCGAGAGCGCGCTGTAGGCGTTGGTGCCGTTCACCCCCAGGAACGATCCGTCCGTTGTGGCGTTGCCGTTCGGCAGAGTCGCATCCGTGATGATCAAAAAGGCCGCGGTGTCGCCCGACCAAACCGGATCGCTGCTGAAGTTGCCGTCGGTGAAGTCGTCGGACAATCCGTCAGGCGTGAAATACTGATCCGTGCTCACATCCAGCAGATAGCCCGTCGCGCCGGCCACGGCGTTCCACGTCGCCGTGAAGTCCGCGTAGTTCGTCGCACTGGCATACAGGCTGGCGGTCACATCCATGCACGCCGTGGCCTGACTGCCCGCCAGGGGCGTGCCCCCGGTATAATAGCTCAAGCAACTGCCGCTGCCATTGTACGGGAAAACCTTCACATGATAGGTCGTTTCGGCCGACAACCCGCTCAACATCACGCTGCTGCCACTGCCGTTGTACACTACCTTGTTGCCGCTCCCCTGATCCGTGGCCGCG
>CAZNGD010000032.1:0-12336 GCA_964572295.1 uncultured Verrucomicrobiota bacterium | reverse complement strand
CGCGAACACATTCCCCGCCGGGGGGGGGCGGTCATTGCCGCCAACCATTGCAGCTATCTGGACCCGCCCGTGATTACCGCGTGCAGCACGCGGCGCATGGTGCACTTTATGGCGCGCGACACCCTGTATTCCAACGCCATGGCACGCTGGTTTTTTCCGCGCGTGGGCGTGATTCCCCTGGACCGCACGCGCGGCGATTTGGGCGCGTTGAAAAAGGCGCTGTCCATCCTCAAGGAAAACCGGGTGATTGGCCTCTTTCCCGAAGGCACCCGCTCGCCCGATGGCCAGATGCGCGAGGCCAAGGGGGGAATCGGTTTTCTGATTGCCAAGGCGGCGGTGCCGGTTGTGCCGCTTTATATTTGCGGCACCTTTGCCGCCTTCCCGAAAGGCGCCAACAAGTTTCGGCCCGCGCGCATTACCGCGCGGCTGGGCCCGGCCATTCAGCCGGATGAAATCCTCGCCGCGATGCCCGGCAAGGGCGCCTATGAGGCCGTCGGCGCCCTCGTGATGAGCCGCATCCGCCAACTGGCCGAAGCCGCCACCTGATTCCCGCCGCGACGCGGCAACGGAACGGACCCTGGCCTGAATAATTCATCAACAGGGAAGAAAAAGTCATGATTGATTCCAGAGGCCAATGATGCGGATAATTCAAAAATCCAGTCATTTTTCCTGTTTCGGATTGGATTGTAGGGCTGGAACGGTCGCAGACCTTCCAGCCGTTCCCGGCGGGAAGGTTTCGTTCCTCAACCATTCCCGCCCTACAAAAGCCCGAATCAGCGAAATGGCCGGGCGTGCAATGCGGAACTCAGGTGAATGATTCAGGCCAGAGCATTTGATGAAAATGCTCTAAACGAACGACGCGCCGCGCGGCAACGCCGGGATGGAGAAATAGCGGGCGATGGATTGCGCGATGTCGTAAAACCCTTTGCGCACCCCCAGGTTCTCAATCGGTTCGCCGGGCTGATACACCAACAACGGCACGTATTCGCGGGTGTGATCCGTGCCCTGGAAGGTGGGGTCGTTGCCGTGGTCGGCCGTGATGATGAGCATGTCATCCGCGCCAAGCAGCGGCAGATAGTTCGCCAGCCATTGATCGGTTTTGGCGAGGCTGTCGGCGTAGCCTTGCGAGTCGCGGCGATGACCGAACAACATGTCGTAGTCAATGAAGTTGGCGATGATCAGCCCGGAATCCTTTTCCTTGGTCCATTTTTCCACCAGCGCCTGCGAGTCGGCGTTGTTGCCGGTGTGCACGGATTCGGTGATGCCGCGGTGCGCGTAGATGTCTTCGATTTTGCCGACCGCATAAACCGGAATCCCCTTTTCCGTGAGGCGTTCCAGAATGGTTTTTTCGTCGGGCAGATAGGCGAAGTCCTTGCGGTTTTCCGTGCGCTTGAAGGAGCCCGGCTGGCCGATGAACGGCCGCGCAATGACGCGGCCCACGCGCAGCGGGTCGCAGAGACGGCGGGCGATGTCGCAATAACGGTACAGCTCGGGAACCGGCACGATGGTTTCGTGGGCGGCAATCTGGAAGACGCTGTCGGCGGAGGTGTAGCAAATCAGCGCGCCGGTTTTCAGGTGCTCTTCACCGAGTTCCTCAATGATGACCGTGCCGCTGGCGGCTTTGTTGCCAATGAGTTTCCGGCCGGTTTCTTTTTCAAACGTGGCGATCAAATCGGGGGGAAACGAATTTTCCAGCGGGAAGTTGTGGAAGCCGGGGTCCACTTCGAGGCCGGCGATTTCCCAATGGCCGGTGATGGTGTCCTTGCCGTCGGACATTTCGCGCATGGCGCCATAGGAGGCCGTGGGTTTGTCGGCGGGCGGCACGCCGGCAATCGTCAACGGCGGGCGATGATGCAGCAAGGGCGGAATGTTGCCCAACCCCATTTTTTGCAGGGTCGGCAGTTGGATGCCGCCTACGGCCGCGGCCAAATGCGGAAGGGTGGCGGAGCCGGCATCGCCGTATTCGGCCGCGTCAGGCGCGGCGCCGATGCCGACAGAATCCAGGATGATGAGAATGGCTTTCATGATGCGCTCACTTTCTTGCCTCGCAGGGGCGGTTTCAATGCTCTTGGTTATCCTGGGCAATATCCAACATTTGCCCGGAAATGTCCAACCCCGGCGCGCAAAAAGCGCATCTTTTTCGCCGCGACAAAATGCGCCGGCAGGGGTAGCCGGCGCGGTGGAGGCGGGGGGGGGCGGTTGATTCAGGCGGGGGGGGTGGCGATTTGGTCCACAATGCCGACAATGACGCTGCGGACGGGGCCATCCGCGGATTCAAACACCTGCCGCGCGCCATTGCCTTCATCGAGAATCAAGACGGTTTCGCCGGGGCCAGCGCCGACGCGGTCCAGCGCCACCAGATAGCCGGAGGCCGGCTTGCCGTTGGTTTCCATGCGTTCGACCACCAGGATTTTTTTGCTGTCGTAAAACGGGTGGTTGATGGTGGAGTGAAGGTTCCCAATGACTTTGCCAATGATCACGTTGGGCCGCCTTTCCATTTGGGGACATCCACGCCATCCACAATGCCGACGATGGCATGGTCCACCGGCACAAACCAGGGGGTGAGCGTCATGGCCGCTTCGCGCCCGCCTTCGTAATACACGGTTTCGCCGGGGCCCGCCATGCGGGTGCCATCGGCGCACACAATGGGCTCGCCCGTCGCCACGCCTTCTTTGGTCAGCGGCTGCACCAACAGCATCGGGACCCCCTGGAGTCCTTCATAGACCTGGGTGGAGACCACGGTTCCAACAACTTTTCCGATGAGCATGGCGGTTCCCCTATATAAATAAAAACCAGGACTTGTGATCGGGTTCTCGGTGGCGCAATGCCCCCTGCCGCTTCCGGTGTGGCATCCATGCGAGGTGGACGGCATTCTTCAAGAGGCGGTTTCTCCTTCGAGGGGGAGGGGTTTGGCCAAATCGAAACGGGTGGAAACGGAAAGTTGTTGCAGCAGGGCTTCGTGGGGCGCGGTGAGGATGCGGTGCTGGGCGGGGATGCCGCGGGTTTCGAGCGTGGCCAGCGCGATTTCCTGGGCGGCCTCGATGTTGTACAGGTCCCCTTGCAGAATGGCCAGCCCACGGCCATCCATGCGCGGGTCGCCTGCGCGGAACTCGAGCAAATCCACCGGCACGCCCTTCATGGCGCGTTCGACGGCCTGAATGTTACAGGAGACGGTGGGGGTTTCCAGCGCCAGCACGGGGCCTTCGCCCACGGTGCGCACGTTGCCGAGAATGCCGTCATAGAGGGCGGGGTGGATGTCGGGCAAAAAGACGTCATCGGCCACTTGCAGGCCGCCGTGGAAGAGGGCTTCCTCGTGGGCTTCGGCCACGGAGGCCGTGGTGCCCGCCAGCAGAATCAAAAACCGCCCGGCGCCGATGGTGCCGGAACGGATCAGGGAGATCGGCGATTTTTTCAGGAGCGCGTCGGCGGCGAACAGGCCGACCGGCACGCTGTTGAATTCAATGACGGCGAATGCGGGGTGGGGTTTCATCCAGGGTGGGCCACGGGTAAAAAGGGTGGGGTAGGGGTGTGCAACGGGGTGGGCATGGCGGTTTAGACGATGCGGAAGTGGTCAATCAACGCGCACCGGCGCAAGCGGGAAAAGCTGCGTGGCGTGGTGAGGCCTTCGCCGGTGGGCGAGGCGATGGTGAACGAGGTGAAGCCTTCGCCGCCGAAACCGAGGCCCGCCTGCGAGCGGCCATTCTTGACGAAAATCGAGCAGTTACACCGCCGCGCCATCTTCGAGAGCTTGTCAATGTTGCGCGAGTGCATCAGCGCGGTGTGATAGTTGAACCCTTCCATTTGCAGGGCGATGTCAATGGCGTAGTCCACATTGGGCACGCGGCAAATGGGCATGACGGGCATCATTTGCTCGGTCCAGAACAGCGGATGGTCTTCGGGCAATTCCACAATGGCCAAGCGCGTGGTGGCCGGGGCGGAAATCCCCATCGCCGCCAAAATCTTGTCCGCATTTTGGCCAATCCATTTGCGGTTGATTTCCGCATGGCCGCGGGGGCCCGCCATCTTGCTGAAAATGGTTTGTTCCATGGCCTGGATTTTGGATTTATCAATCAGCACCGCGTTATTCCGCAGCATGGCCTGAATCAGTTTGTCCGCAACGGCGGCCACCACGACGGTTTCTTTTTCCTCAACGCAAATCATGTTGTTGTCGAACGACGCGCCATAGACGATGTCGGAGGCCGCCTTTTCGATATCGGCGGTTTCATCCACGACCACCGGCGGATTGCCGGGGCCGGCGCAGATGGCGCGCTTGCCGCTGGCCATGGCCGCCTTGACCACGCCGCCGCCGCCGGTGACGACCAGCACGCGGATGCCGGGGTGCTTCATCAGTTGCCCGGCGGATTCAATGGACGATTCGCCCACGC
Source organism: uncultured Verrucomicrobiota bacterium (assembly GCA_964572295.1). Classification (GTDB taxonomy): domain Bacteria; phylum Verrucomicrobiota; class Kiritimatiellia; order CAIQIC01; family Lenti-01; genus CAZNGD01. Next base: position 7,951 of record CAZNGD010000032.1, on the reverse strand, counting down.
ACACCACGGTGTTGGGCGGCCCGCCCGCGGCCGTGATGGCCTTGTTCAGCAGCGCCACCGTCTGGATGGAGCATTGCTTGGCGGAAGGGTGGACGTTGAATACCACGACGTTGCCCGCAGCCAACATGCCGATGGCGTTGCAAATGATGGTGGAGGTGGGATTGGTGGTGGGCGTAATGGCGCCAATAATCCCGAAAGGCGCAGGCTCGGTCAGCGTCAACCCGTGGTCGCCGGTCCAGGCGGCCGGCAGCAGGTCTTCCGTGCCGGGGGTTTTTTCAATGACGAGCTGATTCTTCTGGATTTTATCCTCGAAGCGGCCGTAGCCGGTTTCATCGAACGCGGCCTTGGCGAGTGCGGTGGCATTTTCGCGCATGACGGAACGAATGCTGGCGATGATGTCGCCGCGCTTGGCCAGCGACAGGTTGGCAAAAACGGGAAACGCGGCCTTGGCGGCGGTGACGGCTTCATCCACCGTGCGGAATACGCCCATGGCGCCAGCGGCCACTGCGGGGGCTGCGGCCGCCGGGGCCGGGGCGGCGGACGGCGCGGCGGGACCGCGCAAGTCGCCGGCAATTCGGCGGGCAATGGCTTCGATATCTTGGTCGCTCAGTTTCATGGCTTCTCCCACGGGTTACAAAAGGGGGTGGCGGTGGCGCGGCGGCCCGCCGTTACTTGGTGTACTTGGTGACACCGTTGACTTCCCAGGTGTCCACAATCGCCATGATGACGTTGTCCACCGGCTTGTTTTGGGTCATGGAGGTTTGGCGCGCGGAAGATCCGGCGGCCGTCAGCACCATTTCGCCGGGACCGGCGCCCATGGCATCGGCCGCGACGACGAACGAGGAGGATTCTTTGCCGTCGGTATCCACCAGGCGCACCAGCAGAAAACGGATGCCATCCAAGACGGACTCCTTGCGGGTTGAAACGACGGTACCGACCACTTTGCCGAGATTCATGTTGCCTCCGGGAACAAAAAGAACTGCCAACGCAAAAAACAGGGAGGGCGGAAGCCGCCCGCGCGTGGCGGGCGGCTCCAGCCGTTAAGCCGGGGGCGAATTACTTCGCCGGCTTGGTGGCCACGCGGCCGAGGGGCAGCACGGCATCCACGTTGGCGTGGGGGCGGGCAATCACGTGGACGGCGACGACTTCGCCGACGCGCCCGGCGGCGATTTGGCCGGCATCGCAGGCCGCCTTGACGGCGGCCACGTCGCCGCGCACGATCACGGAGGTGAAGCCTCCGCCGGTGCGCTCATAGGCCACCAATTCGACCTTGGCGGCTTTGACCATTGCGTCCGCGGCTTCCACGGTGGCGGGGAAGGAACGGGTTTCAATCATGCCTAATGCATCTGCCATGTTAGTACCTCTTGTTGTTGGTTTGTTTTTCTAAAATCAGGAACGCCCGCCCGCGCCTTCGGCCCGGCCGCTCACGGCTTCAATCGCGGCTTCCGCGGCCCGGAAGGCCACATCAATGTCGCGCTCTTCGCCGCCGAGCCAGATCCGGCCAAAGCTGCCGAACGTAATCACTTCCAGCACGTTGATGTTCGCCGCCTTTTCGGCCTCGTTGGCCGCCAGCGCGGCGTAGCCCGCCGGCGCGACTTCCATGATGAACAGCGACTGCCCGCGGGTGATCATGTTCCCGTGGCGCATGCGATTGATCAGCATGGTTTGGTGGTCATCAATGTTGCGGATCACCTGCGACGAATAGACCTTGGGCTTGATGCGCTGGTCTTCGGAAAGATCGAGGTCTTTCAGGATCGCCGCGCCCGCCTGGCGGACATCCGCCTGCGAGTCGGAGTGAATTTCGAGCATGCCGTAGAGGCGTTCGACAATCTGCATGCCGGGGGTCACGCGCGTGGACTTCAGCGCCACGTCGGTGACCTGGTTAATCGCGATGCCGGGCGAGATTTCCACGAACAGCGCGGCCTGGCCGGCCACCGGCAGGTAGCCGCGCGCCACGGTAGCCAAGAACGAGGCAAACTGCGGCTGCAGGCTATCAATGAATATGTAGGTCCTTAATTCAGCCATGGGAGCTCCTTTTTATTTTCCGCCGCAGGCGGCCGCGGCTTCTTCCATCATTTTTACACTGTTCGACGAGCCCACGCGGGTGGCCCCGTTGCGGACCATCAGCATCGCGTCGGCATACGTGCGCACGCCGCCGGACGCCTTCACGCCCAGCCGCTTGGGCACCACGGTGCGGGCCATCAGCGCGATATCCTCCGCCGTGGCGCCGCCCTTGTTGAACCCGGTCGAGGTCTTCACGTAATCCGCGCGCGCCCGCATGGAGGCTTCGCACGCCTTGACGATCTCGTCCTTGGTCAGCAGGCACGTTTCCAAAATGACCTTCAGCAGCGCGCCGCCGTCCTTGCAGGCCTCGGACACCGCGCGGATGTCGCGCGTCACCGCGTCCCAGTCGCCCGCCTTGGCGAGGCCGACATTGAGGACCATGTCAATTTCCTTGGCCCCTTCGCGGATGGCCCGGCGGGCCTCCAGCGCCTTGATTTCCGGCGGCGCCGCGCCCAGCGGGAAACCGACCACCGCGCACACTTTCACGGACGAGCCGCGCAGGATTTGCGCCACATAGCGCACCCACACCGAGTTCACGCAGCAGCTATAAAAATTATGTTTCAGCGCGCCTTCGCACAGTTGTTTGATTTCCGCCTGCGTGGCCTCCGGCTTCAGCAGCGTGTGGTCAATCAGCCGGGCCAGTTGGGCGGGCGCCAGATTGGGCATGTCCGTGGCGCTGGCCGCGCCGCCCCCGCCGACGATTTGCCGTACGCGCTCGGCGATGCGCGCGATGTCTTGTGCAGATAAGTCCAATTTCATCTCCTTAATAGCCGCCATGATCGGGGTGCCCGCCCGGCCGCTTTCGAGGTCCTTGATCATCTGAACGCGCCGCAGGTGCCTCTCTTCGGTGCAATCAGTGGCGATAAACATCGCCGCAATGGCCTTCGCCTGTTCCACGGTAATCTGACCCGAACCGAGGGTCAACACGTTCGCCCCGTTGTGCTGCCGCGAGTTTTTCGCCAGCGCCTCGTTGTAGCACGCCGCCGCCCGCACCCCGGGGATTTTGTTCGCCGCCATGGCCGACCCGATGCCCGCCCCGTCCACCATGATCCCCAAATCGCAGCGCCCCGCCGCCACCGCCCGCGCGACCGCCGCCGCAAAAACCGGGTAGTCCACCGCCGCTTTGGAATCCGTGCCCACATCGGTCACATTATGGCCCTGTTCCTTCAACCAGGCGGCCAGTTGCGACTTCATTTCAAAGCCGCCGTGATCGGCGCCCACCGCAATTCTACAACGACGTGACGACATAATGCGCCTATCTTTCGCAGGCCCATTCGCCTAGCGCAAGCCTGAAATGAATAAAAAAGCAAATCGTTTTCACAAAACCTCAAATATCGCCATTTTCCCCGTCATGGCGCACCCCGTTAGGCCGCTTTCAGCCCTTGCCCCCGCCCGGGGGGGGGGGGGCTATTGGGGCAGGCCCAGCTTGATGAGCTTGGGGCGAATGACCAGCCGGCAGTAGGGGGCTTCCGGGTTGCGCCGGTAGTAGTCCTGGTGCTCGGCTTCGGCGGGATAAAAGGTGTCGGCTGGCGCGATTTGCGTCACGATGGGCCCCGTCCACCGGCCGGACTGGTTCGCGGCGGCCCGGGCCGCTTGCGCGGCATCGGCCTGGGCGGGGGTGTGGGTGAAAATGGCCGAGCGGTATTGCGTGCCGACATCCGCGCCCTGGCGGTTGAGTTGCGTGGGATCGTGCGCCTGCCAGAACAGGTCCAGCAGTGCGGCATAACTGGTTTGGGCGGGATCAAACTCGATTTCCACGGCCTCGGCGTGGCCGGTATCGCCTTCGCAAACCGCGCGGTAGGTGGGGCTGGCCGTCTCGCCGCCAATATAACCGGCCGTCACCCGGCGGACTCCGGGTTGCCGGCCAAAGATTTCGGCGGTGCACCAAAAGCAGCCGCCCGCGAAGGTGGCCAGCTCGGTGGCGGGTGGGGGTGTGGGCATGGGGGCCTCCTGAATGAATCGGATGATCTTGGCCGCCAGTTTGTCGTGGCCGTAGTCGAGCGGCAGGACGTGGCCGGCGGCGTGATATTGCGCCAGCGCGGCCGGCGCGGCGTTGGTGGCGGCAAAGAAAAACTTCGAGGCGGTCGCATCCACAATCTGGTCGTTGGCGGCAATGGCCATGAGCAGCGGGCCGTGCCAATCGCCCGCGCGCGGCCGGATGGCGGCGGTGGCGGCAAACAGCGCGCGGTACATGTCGCGGTGGATGAACGAATCCGTGCGGTAGGTCGCGCGCGCGTCGGGATCGTGCAGGTCTTTGGGCAGGCGCGAGGCAATCGTATCGGTGAAGATCAGCAGGTGGTCCAGCAGGCGGAACCAGGTGGCCGGCGCCAGCAGGGGGGAGCGGGCGCGGGAAACTTCCACCAGCGGCGCCAGCATCACGAGGCCGGCGACGGCGTTGGTGGGGCGCAACGCGGCATCAAAGGCCAGCGCGCCGCCCAACGAGTGGCCCACCAGCCAAATGGGGCGGGCGGGGGCCGCCGCGCGCAGCTCGGCAATCTCGCGGTCAATATCGCCCTGCCAAACGGCGAGAGTGACGCCCTTCATCTCGGCGGGCGGCACCCCGGAGGCGGTCAACCGCAACGCGCGCACGGCGAAACCGGCCGCGGCCAGCTTCGGGGCCAATTGGCCGTACACCGCCGGGCCATCGGCAAAACCGTGAATCAGCAGCAGGGCGGGGGTGCCCGTGGGATTCAGCAAAAACGGCGTGGCGGGCGCGCGCGGCGCAGTGGGTGATTCGGCACGGGCGCGAACATGCCGCGCGTAAAGGGCATCGGCCACCAGCCACAACACCACCAGCGTGGCCAGCAGGGTGGTCAGCCACGCGCCCAAGCGAAGAGGGGCGATCACAGGGCCGACAATCAGTTGCCGGTGAAGCGCAACGCCGTGCCCGCGCTCTGCAGCAGTTCCTGGAACCGCGGCTCCGCGCTACGGCGTTCCATCTCTTTTTGAATGGCGTAATAGACGAACAGCGAGTCGTCCGTTGCCCGGTGGGCTTGCAGGCCGTCGGTCGAAATATCAAAGAAATTGATCAAATCCTCAACACGGTGCGACGGCAGGTTGGGGTACCACGTGCGGAAGAGCGTCAAGCTGTCGAGCACCGCATTTTTCGGCGCGGGCATGTGGTTGCGTTCGGCCTCGGCGGCAATGAAGCGGATATCGAACGGCGCATTGTGGGCAATCAGGACCGAGCCATCAATGAACTCCAGAAATTCCGGATAGACCTCCGCAAATGTGGGGCAATCCTTGACCATGTCGGAGCTGATGTTGTGCACATTCTGCACATAATAGGGAATATAGCGCTTCGGGTTGATGAGCCAGGACTTTTCGCCCAGCACCTTGCCGTCGCGCACCTTGACCACGCCAATTTCCACAATGCGGTCCTTGGCCGGGCTGAAGCCCGTGGTTTCCGTATCGAAGATCACCAGCGTGACGTTGGCCAGCCGCGTATTGCCCGCAGGCATACGAAACGCCGGCGGGGTCACCGGGGTGGATTCCGCGGCGCCAGCCGCGAATATGACCAAGAACGAACAGATCCAGACAATCTGCCGTGGCACTTTTCGACTCATAACGGCCTCCTTACGGTTCCGTTTTTCGTTGCCAAATTCCGCCGTTCCTCGGAGCAACTGATAAACAGCGCCCAATCAGCGCGCCATTTACTATTCACCAGACTATCTGCTTGGCCGGGCCGGGTCAATGCCTAAAATGCGAATAAAAAACGAATAAAAAACGGTCAAATCCGCGCCCGCCGGGGGGGGGGGGCGACCGCGCTTTATTTGGGGTCCGCGCTGGACCCGCGCCAGTGGAGCTTCTGCGTGAGCAAGTTGAACCACGAATAGCCCGGCAGATGCACAAAGCGCACCTGATCCGGCGCCTGGCTGATTTCCAGCACATCGCCACATTCCAGCCAGCCGTACGACTGCCCATCCACCGACAGCAGCAACTTTTTACGCTCATCCGCCACCCGCAGCGTAATCAGGCGGTTGTTGGGCAGCACCACCGGGCGGTTGCTCAACGTGTGCGGGCAAATCGGCTCCAGCACCAGCGCGGGCGTTTCGCGGTGCAAAATGGGGCCCCCGGCCGATAGCGCGTGGCCCGTGCTGCCAATCGGCGTCGCCACAATCAACCCATCGCACACGAACGACGTCACCGGCTGGCGGTCAACCTCCACCTCAATCATCGTCACCCTCGGCGATGTTCCCCAACCCATCACGATATCATTCAGCGCCCGCGCCTTCGCCACCACGCGCCGCCGCGGCCCGCGCAGCAACCGCGCCGCCAACAGCGGATAGCCCACCACCTCGTGCTCGCCCGACACAATCGCCCGCAGCGCGGCAATCGCCTGCGAATCCGGCACGCTGGTCAAAAAGCCCAGGTTCCCCAGATTAATCCCCAGAATCGGCGCGCCCGCGCCATTCAGCGCGCGCACCGCCTGCAACACCGTGCCATCGCCCCCCAGCGACAGCAGCACATCCACCGCCTTGCCGAAGCGCCCCGGCGCCACCCGCCGGGCATGCGGCAGATGGCGTTGCGTTTCGGCATCGCGCACCACGAAGCTCACGCGCCGCTCACGCCCCGCCGCCGCCAGCGCGGCCAGCGTGGCCGCCGCCGTCGGCTTCGACATATTGGCTACAATCCCGATGTTCATGGCGACACTCCGCTCTTGGCAGCTACATATCCCCCAAGCGCCGTCCTTTTTCAATCCCGAATACATCCCCCCCCCCCCGCCGCGAAAAAAGATTCAGCCGCCCGCCCGTTTGTGGTTCACTAGGCCCCATGAGCAAACCCACCCTATTGATCCTCGCCGCCGGCATGGGCAGCCGCTATGGCGGCCTCAAGCAAATGGACCCCGTCGGCCCCGCCGGCGAAATCGTGCTCGATTATTCCATCTTTGACGCCCTCCGCGCCGGCTTTGGCCGCGTGGTATTTGTCATCCGCCGCGAATTGGCCGACGCCTTCCGCACCCAAGTCAGCGCCAAATGGGAAAGCCGCATCCCCTGCGACTACGCCTTTCAAGAACTCAGCGACCTCCCCCCCGGCTGGACCGTCCCCGCCGACCGCGCCAAACCCTGGGGCACCGCCCACGCCATCCGCGCCGGCCGCCACGCCATCCAAGGCCCCTTCGCCGCCATCAACGCCGATGACTTCTATGGCGCGGCCTCCTTCCGCGCCCTCGCCCGGCACCTCATGGCCGCCGCCCCCCCCACCGCCCACTGCATGGTCGCCTTCCAGTTGGATCAAACCCTTTCCGCCCACGGCAGCGTGTCGCGCGGCATCTGCCTCCACGATGCCGCCGGCCACCTGACCGGCATCCGCGAACACACCCACATCACCCGCCACCCCGACGGCGCCCTCTGGGACGAACCCGCCGCCGGCCCGCGCACCCCCCTCACCGGCACCGAACCGGTTTCCATGAATTGCTGGGGCTTTGGCCCCGCCATCTTCACCGAGCTGGACACCGCTTTTGTGGAATTCCTCCATACCCCCGCCGGCCAATCCCCCAAACAGGAATTCACGATACCCGCCGTGGTGGATGGCCTCATACGTGGCCGCCGCGGCACCGTGCAACTACTCCCCACCACCGCCCGTTGGTTTGGCGTCACCTACCGCGAAGACAAGGCCGCCGTGCAAACCGCCATCCGCGACCTCATCGCCACCGGCGACTACCCCCCCGCGCTCTAACCCTACGCCGCCGGCGTCCGGGCTGTTTGGCTGTTTTCCTATAACCTGCAACCTTGAACCTGCAACCATCTTCTGGTGTTTGATCAGGAGGATTCCTTGTGGATTTTGGCGTAGCTGCCCCGCCAAAATTCGCAAGAAATCCTCCGCAGCCATGTGCTGCGCACAGCGGACAAGGCCGGGCACGGCCTTTTTGATTTCCGCTCCGTCT
>CAZNGD010000031.1:0-12408 GCA_964572295.1 uncultured Verrucomicrobiota bacterium | reverse complement strand
GCATTCTGTTTCTTTCATCCTTGAAAAGAAAGCCTTTTGTGACCGCCGCCGGCGGCGCGTCGGGCATCGTGATTGTGGGCCTGCAGCGTTGCGGCGCCGCCCTGAAATGCGGACTGGAAAGCGGCGTGGGGGTGGGGCATAGTCGGGGGTCTTATGTCCGCTTCGTGGCGAAAACAAATGGCCCTCGTGTGGGCCTCGCAATTTTTATCCATCATGGGTTTTGCGTTTGCGTTGCCTTTTGCGCCGTACTTTTTGCAGCAGGAGTTGGGGGTGACTTCGCATGCCGCCTTGCAGATGTGGGTGGCGTTGTTTTCGTCATCGGCCGCCGTGACAATGGCCGTGGCCGCGCCGCTGTGGGGGCTGTTGGCCGACCGCTACGGCAAGCGCATCATGCTGATTCGGGCCAATCTGGCGGGCGCGGTGGTGATGTCGCTGATGGGCACCGTGCATAGTCCGTTGATGTTGATTGCGCTGCGGCTGATGCAGGGCGCGTTGACGGGCACCATGACGGCGGCGCAGGCGTTTCTGGCCGGCGAAATGCCGCGCGAACGGCGCGGCCTGGCGGTGGGGGGGCTGAGCGCGGCGGTGTTTTCGGGAAGCATGGCGGGGGCCTTTTGCGGCGGGTTTGTGGCCCATTGGCTGGGCTATCGAACGGCATTCGGCGTGTCGGGTATCTTGCTGCTTTTGGCCGGGGCGCTGGTGCTGTGCTGCACGCGCGAAACCGTTGTGCCGGCCGCGCGAACGATGCTGCGGGACATCCGGCAGGAGGCCCCGGCCACTCCGCCGCGCGCGGCGTTGCCGGCCATGCTGTACGGTGTCTTGGGCATGATTGGCGCGATTGCGTTTGTCCGGCAATTCGATTTGGCGTTTGTGCCGCTGTTGGTGCAGGACATTCACGGGTCGTTGGAGGGGGTGGCCCTCTGGAGCGGGGCGTTGAATGCGTGCGGCAGCGTGGCCGGGCTGATGGCGGGTTTGGCGACAGGCTGGTTGGCCGACCGGGTCAATCCGCTGCGGGTGGTCATCGGGGCGGCATTGGTGGCGGCGTTCTTCAGCGGCTGGCAAATGGTGGTGCATTCGTTCGCGGTGTTGTTCCCCATCCGCTTTGGCACCGTCTTTTTTGCGGGGGCGCTGGAGCCGGCGTTGAATGCGTGGCTGGCCAAGCATGTGCCGGAATCACGGCAGGGCCTGATTTTTGGTTTGGCCAGCACGACGCGCTCCATCGGCTGGACCATCGGCCCGCTGGTGGCGGGTAGCGTGGCGCTGGTGAGTCTGCGCGGCGTATTCGGATTTTCGGCGCTGGGGTTTCTGGTGCTGGCGGTGCTGTTCGCGGGGAGATTGCGCCCCCGCGCGGAAAACGCTACAAAGACACCATGAGTGTGACGGATCCAGATTGTCCCCATCCCGAAACTGCGGATATCCATACCGCGGCCGATGAATACGCGGCGCGTTTTGCCGGACCGGTGGGCGAATGGATGCTGGCGGTGCAGGAGCGCATTACGCGGCGGCTGCTGCCGGTGCCAGCCGGAAGCACCGTGCTGGATGTCGGCGGCGGCCATGGGCAGTTGGCCGTGCCGCTGTGCCGCGACGGCTGGCGCGTGACGGTGCTGGGGAGCGCGGAGTCGTGTCGGCATCGCGTGCGGGAGGTGGTGGACTCCGGCGCCTGTTCGTTTGTGGTGGGCAACGTGCTGGAGTTGCCGTGCCCCGATCACTCCATGGATGTGGCGCTTTGTTTTCGTCTGCTGACCCACTGCGCGCGCTGGCCCGAACTGGTGCGCGAACTATGCCGCGTGGCGCGCCACGCGGTGATTGTGGATTATCCGACCAGCCAGAGCCTGAACGCGGTCGCGCCCGCATTGTTCGGCGCAAAGAAAAAATACGAACAGAACACGCGCCACTGGATGTTGTTCCGTCACCGGCAGGTGCGGGAGGAGTTTGCCCGGCACGGCTACGACCTCACCGCGCAGACCAAGCAGTTTTTTCTGCCGATGGTGCTGCACCGGATGCTGAAAACCCGGGCGCTGTCGCGCGGGTCGGAAGCCGTTTGCCGCGCGCTGGGGTTGACGCAGCTATGGGGCTCGCCGGTGATTGCGCGCTTTGCGCCGCGCGCCTGACTCAAGAAGCCAGCCACGCCTGCCACTCGGCCAAGCCCTGGCCGGTGCGGGTGGAGATCGTCAGAATTTTGGCCCGTGGCGCCGCTTGCCGAATGATGGCCAGCGCCTGGTCGTGGGCGAAGCCCACGGCCTCGGCCAAGTCGTACTTGGTGATCAACACCAAGTCGGCACGGTGAAAAATCACCGGATATTTTTGCGGCTTATCCTCGCCCTCGGTCACCGACAGCAGCACCACGCGGCGGGCTTCGCCCAAATCATACGAGGCGGGGCAAACCAGATTGCCGACGTTTTCAATGAATAGCCGGCTCACGCCGGTGAAGTCCAGCTTGGGCAGGGCGTGGGCCACCATGTGCGCATCGAGATGGCAGGTGGCGCCGGTGGTGATTTGCACGGCTGGCGCGCCGGTCGCCCGCAGGCGGTTGGCGTCGTTCTCCGTTTGCAAGTCGCCGACAATGGCCGCGCAGCCGGGCACGGCGCGCAGCGTATGTTCCAGCAGCGTGGTTTTGCCGGAACCGGGGGACGAGAGCAGATTGAACACGGTGAGCCCCTTGGCCCGGAACCAGCCGCGGTTCTGGTCGGCATGGCGTTGGTTCAGGGCCAGCGCGGACTGGCGCACCTCGATGGTGCGGACCGGTGCCGCCGGATCGTGATCGTGTCCATGCCCGTGGGAGTGATCATGCGCATGGGAATGGTCATGCGCGTGGTCAGGCGCATGATCGTGCTGATGAAGATGGGGGGCGCCGCAGCCGCAGGTTTCACACATGGTCAGGTACCTCGATGGAGATGAGTTCCAGTTCACTGCCGCCGCGCAGCTCGCTATCGGTCGCGCCGCATTGAGGGCAATGATACAAGCCAAGGGGTGTAGCGTAATCCGCCTGGCAACGCAAGCAATGGAAGAGGAGGGGCGTTTCGTCCAGGTCCAGCCGCGCGTGGGCGGCGGGGGTGCCGGGGATCAACGACTCAAACGCAAAGCGCAGCGCCTCCGGCACGACGCCGGAGAGCGGCCCCACACGCACCTTCAGCGCGTGGATCGGCGCGCCGGCGGCCGCCGCCGTGGCATCCGCCAGCAACTGGGACATCAGACTCAATTCATGCATGGCCCGGCATCCTACCACACCCGGCAACCCGGCGCTGAACAATCCCACGAAAAGAAATGCCCAAACACGCGGGTTTTTGCCCGGCTCCGGGTTCCATTCACAGCCCCAAAAGGCGCGATTCTCCGCCTGAAATAAGGGGATTATTGCCTTAAACAAAAGCGGCTGTGAATAACATGTGGATAGTCCGGCCCAAACCGCGCCCATCCGGCGCTGTTACCCATTGCAGGGGAGTGGAATAAATAAAGATAAAAAATATCCAATATTTCTGTTGACGGTTGGTGGGTCAAAGTGGGATAAAGTGCATCGAGAGAACAGCCCAATGGAGCGTCGTGTCATAACCGAATTGGATGAGCTGCTGAACGCCGGCGCGTTCGTGGGCAGCTATACCCACACGCTCGATGGCAAAAAGCGTGTGACCATTCCCGCCGATTGGCGCGAAGCCGCCGGCAATCCCGTGCTGTTTGTGCTGCCGGGAATTGGCTTCAAGTGTCTCTACGTGGTGTGCGCCCGCGAAATGGCCCAGCGCATGGAAAAAGCGCGCGCGGCATCGGTCGCCAATGTGCAGGCGCAAAAGTTTATGCGCGACTTTTTCGCGCGCGCGGATCGCGTGACGCTGGATGCGCAGGGGCGGATTCGCGTCAAGGATGAATTGTTGGAATACGCGGGAATCCTCAACCAAATGGTGCTGATCGGAACCGGTATCCGGTTCGAATTATGGAGTCCGGAATCATGGCAGGAGCAGAGTTCGCAGCGGGATCAGTCAACGTTCGCCGAAGCAGCCCAATACATCGGTTTCTAAACTTTTTGGGCGCGTTCTTCCTCGGCATCGGGCCGGCCGCAACGCCGGCGCGGTCCGACGAAAATTGGTGGGAACGTGAGCCGTCCGCCACGTCCACCCCCTTGGGCCGGCAGGCGGAAATGTTCGATGAAGCCGGGCAGGTGACGCTGGCGGCGCAACCCGCGCCGGCCGTTCAACCCGCCGCCCGCCGGACGATTGTTTCGGTGCAGTCGCGTTCGCGCACCACGGCGCGCGTGGTGGCCACCACGCGCGTCCCGGCCGCCACCCGCGTCATGGCCGTGCCCCGGGCCGCAGCGCGCGGCGAAGTGGCCCGCCACCTGTTCATGAGCAAATCACTTTCCAGCGGCAAGGAGGGATCGCGTTGGTTCTCCGTTCCCCAACGCGCCCTCCTGCCGCGTTATCAGTTGTTCGAAGGCACGGAGGCGGTGGTCGAAGAGCGGCCGGGCCAGTGGCGCATTGGGTCGCCCAGTCTGCGCCACGCGCGCGGCCAGGTTTGGTTTGTCTAACGCACAATGAGGTAGGACATGCTCCATATGCCGGTTTTGCTTGCGGAAACCGTTGCCCACACGGTGACGGAACCCGGCGGCTGGTACGTGGATGCCACCGTGGGGGCGGGGGGACACGCCACCGCGCTCCTGGCCGCCGCCGGGCTGGATGCCCGTTTGCTGGCGCTGGATCGTGATGCCGAGGCGCTGGACCTGGCGCGCGCCGCGCTGGCGCCATTCGGCGCGCGCGTGGTGCTGGAGCAGGCCAACTTTGCGGACCTCGCGCCGGTGGCGGCACGCCACGGGATTCATGATGTGCGCGGCATCGTCATGGATTTGGGCGTGTCCTCCATGCAGTTGGACCGGCCGGAACGCGGCTTCAGTTTCGGGCGTGAAGGACCGCTGGATATGCGGATGGATGCGCGGCAGGAAGTCACCGCCGCGCAATGGTTGGCGCAAACGCCGGAGGCGGAGGTGGCCGACACCCTGCGGCGCTATGGCGAAGAACCCATGGCGCGGCGGATTGCCCGCGCGCTGGTGACCGCGCGGGAGCAGGGCCGGTTGCCGACCACCACCACGGCGCTGGCCGCGCTGGTGGCGCGGGCCAAGGGCGGGCGGCGCGGCCGGACGCATCCGGCCACGCAGGTGTTTCAGGCGCTGCGGATCGCGGTGAATGGCGAGTTGGCCGCGCTGGCCAAGGTGCTGCCCACCGCGTTGGATTTGCTGGCGGTTGGCGGCCGGTTGGCCGTGATTAGTTTTCACAGTTTGGAAGATCGGCCGGTCAAGCAGTTCATGACCGCCCACGAAGGCCGCATGGAGGCGCTCGCCAAGGGCGGCGCGCGCTGGCATGGGCAACTGCCGCGCGCGCGCCGGGTGGTGCGCAAAACCATGGTGGCCTCCGCGGAGGAAGTGGCGCGCAACCCGCGCGCGCGGTCGGCCAAATTGCGGGTGTTGGAAAGGATGGCGTGACATGGCCAGGCGTAATCGTAAAAATGAGCAACGCGGCAACCGATTCGCGGCGACCGGCATCGCCGTGATCGCCGTGCTGGCGGTCCTGATGGGCTTTTATCTGCGGCTGTGCAGCACCTGCGAGCAACTGGGGCGGAAAATCAAGGAGCAGGAATCGCGGCGCGCCGAGCTGCACAAGCAGGTGGTCAACGAGCAGCGCAACTGGGCCATCGCCTGTTCCATCGGCAACATGGAGCGCATGCTGGCCGCGCACGGGCTCGCCATGACCTTCCCCGAACAAAAAAACATTGTCCGCCTGAAGCTCATGGAGACGGCGGACCCGCCGCAGTACGCCCAGCGTCGCGCCACGCGTGATTGACCGCCAGTACATTTGGCGGACCACGCTCATCGTGGTTCTGTTGTTGCTGGCATGGAGCGGCCTGGCCGTACGGCTGGGCATGTTGCACCTCAACGATAACGTCAAGCTGCGCGAGCGCATCCAACGCATGCGCACGGTGCAGGAAGAGCTGCGCGTGGGCCGCGGGCGGGTGCTCGACCGCAACGAAAATATTCTGGCGCTGGATTTGCCGGTCAAGGATATCCGCGTGGACCCCACCGTGGTCCTCAGCAACGGGCAGGGGCGCGTCATCAGCCAAATCCTCGCGCGCAAGCTGCAACTGCCCTATCAGGAAGTCCATGACCGCGTCCATCGTCCCGGCCGCCGCGATGAACCCATCATGCGCCTGGCCACCGAGGAAGTGGCCGCCAGCGTGGCCTGCCTCAAACTGCCCGGCGTTTTTTTTCGTTCGCAAACCACGCGCGTCTATCCGCACAACGCGCTGGCCTGCCATGTGCTGGGCTTTGCCAACCGGGAGGGCTTCGGCAGCGCGGGCATCGAGCAGCGGCTGGACTCCTACCTGAAGGGGCGTAGCGGCTTCCGCGAAAGTTTGCGCGACGGCAAACGCCATGAACTGGCCGACCGGCGCAAGATTGTCGTCGCCGCCGAGGAAGGCGCCGATGTGCATCTGACGCTGGACATGAATGTCCAGTATTACCTCGAAAAGGCGTTGGATTCCGCCATGGAAACCTTCCATCCCGAAGCCGCCTGGGCCATTGTTCAGGATGTGCGCCGCGGCTTCATCCTGGGCATGGCCGCGCGTCCGGCCTACGATCTCAACCTCTTCAACGAAACCGGCCCGGACATCCGGCTCAACCGCGCCATCGGCGTGAATTATGAGCCCGGCTCCGTGTTCAAAATCGGCGTGGTGGCCGCGGCCCTCAACGAAGGGATCATCGCCACCAACGATCTCATAGACTGCGAAAATGGCATGTGGCTGTTTGCGGGCCGCCCGCTGAAGGATTTTCACACCTACGGCATTCTGGATGTGACCGGCGTCCTGCGCAAATCCAGCAACATCGGCGCGGCCAAAATTGCGGTGGCGCTGGGCCCGGAGCGGCTCTCCCGCTACTTGCAGGAGTACGGCCTTGGCCGCGCCACCGGCATTGAACTGCCCGGCGAGGAAGCCGGCCTGCTTCATCCCGTCGCCAAGTGGGCCAAGGTGGACATCACCCGCATCGCCATGGGGCACACGGTGGCCGTCACCGCGCTGCAAATGCTGAACATCATCTGCTGCATCGGCAACGACGGCTTTCTGATGAAGAACCACATCGTGCGCAAGGTGGTGGATAACAATGGCGTGGTGCTGTTCGAGAATAAACCCGAAGCCGTGGCGCGGCCCATCACCGAGCGCACCGCGGCGCTCATGCGTCAAATGCTCATGGAAGTCACCCGCGAGGGCGGCACCGGCACCCGCGCGGCCATTCCCGGTTTTAATGTCGCGGGCAAAACCGGCACCGCCGAAAAAATCGAAGACGGCCGCTACGTGCACAATGCCAACATCTCCTCGTTTGTGGGGATTTTGCCGGCGGAGCGCCCGGAGATCGGAATTATTGTCGTGCTGGATAATCCGCAACCGCTGCGCACCGGCGGCCTGACCGCCGCCCCCGTGTTCGCGCAGATTGCCGCCCCCGTGGCGCGCTATCTGGACATTCGCCCCGTCAACGCCACCGAAATGGGCTACTACCAGCGAATGCTGGAGGATGAACCGTGACCCGCCCCGGCAATGGCAAGACCGTGCGCACCGTCAAGCTGAACCGGTTGCTGGCCGCCACGCCGGCATCCGAGCTGCTGGCCGGCGCCGCGTCCACGGAGATTACCGGCCTGGCCTACGATTCCCGCGCCGTGCAGCCCGGCCACCTGTTCGTGGCGCTGCGCGGCGAGAAAACCAACGGCGCGCTGTTTGCCGAAGACGCCATCCGGCGCGGCGCCGTGGCCGTTTTGCACGATCAGGATGTCCGCCTGCCGCGCGGTGTTGCCGCCGCCCGGGTGCCCAACGCCCGCCTCGCGTTGGCCGACTTGGCCGCGGAGTTCCACGGCCACCCCTCCCGCCAACTGCGCGTGTTGGGCGTCACCGGCACCAACGGCAAAACCACCACCACTTTCATGATCCGCGATATTCTCCAAGCCGCCGGACAACCCTGCGGCCTGCTGGGAACCGTGCAATATGAATATGGCGGCCGCCGTCTCGTGGCCGGTCGCACCACGCCCGAATCCCTCGATTTGCAACGGATGCTGGCCGAAGCGCTGGCCGCTGGCTGCCGCGCCGTGGCCATGGAAGTTTCGTCGCAAGGACTGGCCGCAGAGCGCCTGCGCGGCGTTCAAATGGCCGCCGCCGTCTTCACCAACTTGAGCATGGACCACCTCGATTTTCATCACACGATGGCGGACTATTTTCTCGCCAAGAAGCGGCTGTTCGACACCATCGCGGCCCAAGGCAATGGCGCCCCCGCCATCCTCAATGTGGATGACCCTCATGGCCGACAACTGGCCGCCGACCCCGCCCTGGCCGGGCGCGTCGTCACCTTTGGATGCGGGGACACCGCGCAGATTCGCGCCGCCGATATTCGACTGACGGAAACCACGGCCACGTTTCGGGCCATTACGCCCTGGGGCGAAGCGGTCATCGCCACGGGCTTGACCGGTCGCTTCAACGTGGCCAACGCCCTGGCGGCCATCGCGGTTTGCGGAACGCAGGGCGTGCCGCTGTCCGTCATGGCCGCCACCCTCGCCGCCATGCCGGCGGTGCCGGGGCGCATGGAACGCATGGACGACCCGCGCGGGCGGCATATTTTCGTGGACTATGCCCACACCGAGGATGCCCTGCGCAACGTGCTGCAAACCCTGCGCGAAAATACGCCCGGCCGCTTGCTGTGCGTCTTTGGCTGCGGCGGCAATCGCGACCGCGGCAAACGCCCGCGCATGGGCGCGGCGGTCTCGGAATATGCCGATGTGGCCATCGTCACCAGCGATAACCCGCGCCACGAAGACCCGCAAGCCATCATCGCCGATGTTCTCGGCGGCATGGACCTCACCAAGCCCCATCGGGTGGAGCCCGACCGCGCCGCCGCCATTGCGGCCGCGCTGCGTATCGCGCGCGCGGGCGACACGATTCTGGTGGCGGGCAAAGGCCACGAGCCCTATCAGGAAATCGCCGGCCGCATGGCGCACTTCGATGACCGCGAAACCGTGCGCACCCTGCTCGCCAGCATTCCGCCAGCCACGTAAGCCCCCCGATTGTTCAATCCGTCAGCAACCGCTGTAGCCGGGCCAGCATGCGCGCCGCGCGCCGCTGAATCAGCTCCGGCGCCACGGTCAGATAATGATCCGCCGCCGCCAAGTAAGCCTCGCGGCCGGGCGTGGCAAAGTGGGCATGAGGGTCATACAGCGCCAACGGCAGACCCGTGGCCTGGTCCAGATAATCATCCAGATCCAGCCGCCGCGCCAACTCCGCCAAGCCGTGCGGCCCGCGAAACTCGCGCAACGCCGCCGCATTTTGCGCCACCAAGCGGCACAACGTGGGATCAGCCGTCGGGGCGTTCAACAAGGCCAGCCGCAGGTTCTGCAGAAAGATGGGGAAGACATCGCGCCAGCCCGGATGAGTCCCGCGGTAGGTATTGAACGTCATGCGTTCCACACTCCGGTTGGGCAGGGGAGCCAGATTGCCCAACGTGTGATAGGTGTGGTGAAACGCCGCCGCCCGTACGCGCAAATCGGCGGTGGGGTCAAAGCGTTCCAAGCCGGCAAACCGGTCGGGCTGATCCGGAATGGGCCGGCCAAACAGCGTGTTGAAACTGTTGAGCGTATCGCCGCGATAGGCGCGGCCCGTGCCGAGGGAATCCAGATTCAAGCCCGGCAGCGCGTCGGCATAGAGCACCGCAAAAATCGCGCGCACCAGATTGCAGTCGTCGGTGTCGAACGTGCGCCCCGGCGCGCCATAGAGCGGATGCCCCTCCAGCGTGCTCAAATCGTACGCCGCCAGTGCCCCGACTTCACCGTGAAGTTCCTCCGCCACAAACCGGCGCACCAGCCCCAACGCCTCCGGCGCCGGCTCCGCCAGCGTTGTCAGCGACCATCCCCCCGCCGCCAGCACCACCATCATCCATCCACATATTCGTCTCATGCCTTCCACATTACCAGCCTTCCCATCCTTCCGGCAATCCTCCCGCCCGGTGGCCTTCTGTTGCCCGGCCCGATCTCCGAATTCGCAAGCCACCACTTGGCCCCCCGTAGCATGCCCAAAACAAGCAGGCCGGGATGGTGTGGAAAGTTAGCCCTTTGCGGCGCGAGAACCGCCGCGAGTTTCGCGAACGAGTAAGGGCGCTGGTTGGGCAGGCCCGAGACTAGGCTCATCAAACAATGACAGTTGAAACAAACTGTGATGTCCGCCATCATCTTGCACATCGTCAATTATCGCGAAGTATCTGGCGATATTTTTGGCGATAGCTTTCGCCAGCAACGGGGGAACGGCATTGCCGATTTGCTGATATTGAGACAGGTGCTTCTCCCAAGACATGGTGGTCCGCTTTCCCTTGAAAACATAAGTATCAGGAAAGGATTGCAGGCGGGCGGCTTCCCGTGCGGTGAAGTTGCGGTGCAAATGCGGATGGATGAAATTGCTCTGGAACGAGGCGGCGACAGTTGGGGACGGCGCATCTCCGAACACCCGCATATTGTTTTGACTGTAAACCTTTCCCGACTTGACTGAAGGGTCTCCGCGTTTCAGCGCGGAATGTTCATGGGGGACATCCGCGACGCTTTGTCCATGCTGAATAATTTTGAACCGCTCAATTAGTCGCTTGGTATGCCGCATGGCTACATGATTGTAAACGCCATCTGATCTCTGTCGCGCCCATCGTTGGTACGCGTTTTGGGCGGCGGTCGCATACTCTTGGTACTCCGTCCCTTCTCCAGCCTCGAGCGGCGGCAGATCCGATACTGCCATATCAACCGTCACGAACCCTCCCGGATTGATGGTGGGGCGAGGGAAGATCATCACCTTATTGTACGGGATCTCTTGTTTTACCCCAATCAGGAAAACGCGCTCGCGGAGCTGCGGGACACCAAAATGGGCGGCGTTCAGGACGGAATAGGCGGCCTTGTAGCCTGCGGCGGAGAATTCCGAAAGGATGATCTGAATGACTGACTTCCCGTGGGCCGTCTTCATTGACAGCAAGCCGGGAACATTCTCCATTACAAAGAAATTGGGCTGAAAATGTCTTACGCACCTGACGAAATCCATGAACAAGCTGTTTCTGGGATCGTGCGGATCACGGCTGCCACTTAAGGAAAAACCCTGACATGGGGGGCCGCCGATGACGCCGTCAATCGTTCCACGGAACCCTTTGGGCAGTTGGCCCTTCCAGTCATGGACTTCACGAATATCGCCGCGAATGAGATGAGCATGAGGGTGATTGTGTTGATAGGTATCCCCGGCCCATACATCAAGTTCACTTGCGACGATTGACGTATAGCCCGCCATCTTGAACCCGAGGCTCATCCCGCCGCAACCGGCGAATAGATCAACAATATTCATGCAGGCTGGCATTCCTTGAACCCATCCACCAGCACGGCGACCGCCATTTTAAGCCTGTCCAACGGTAAGGGTTTGAAAAACTGGAGCTTATTGATTGGGCGGTCTACCTTCCGCTCTCCCTCAAGAAGCGTGATGATCCTCAAATCAACATTGTTAAAATATGACATCAACGTATGCGTTGGTGCACTGCCTTTGGGTTTCTTGAGAACCTTGGAATAGTCACCGCCCAGTTGGTTTTCCAACTGAAACAGATAGCAGCGCATATCTGGAGCCTTGGTCTTCAACAAGTGAAAATCCACCAGAATCCGCTTAATCATTGCATTTTCGGTATACGCTTTGCACTCAATGCCGATCACTAGTTGTCCATTCACAAAGACGTGTTTGTCAACAGACAGACCATAGTAGTACCTGGAAATATTCGCGAGGATATAGCGGCGTACGACCTAGTCCTTTATCTGGTCCACGTATTCCATCTGGATTGGAATACGAATCTTCTTGGAGTTGATGGTCAGCTGGCTCGGCTGTTTGGCTAATTCCACGTCCCATGCTGTGCGGATGAGGTCCTCCGTGATGTACTCCTGCATCTTTCCTTTGGCGGCACGGACGAATCCGCCGTAAGCGCGACTATCCTTTTTGACGGCTTTTGCGGCGTTGTGCTCCATGACGCGCATGACGCGGTCATAGGTCTCAATAAGGTCTTTCAAGCGCGTAATAGTGTTTTGTTTCATCGGTGTTCCAATCAGATCATAAAACTTTTGAGCTGTTTTCCGCCTGTGCTAATCCCATTGAGCCTCTCAATGTTTTCTACGTCGCAGAATAGAGTTCATGCTAGTTCTTTGGCGATGGCCGTCAAGGCCGGAGTGCTCATGGGTGTGCCGTCGCCCTTGTCCAGACCATGGGGACAGCATATCTCGGGATTCGGGGGTATAAAGACAATAATCCTGCGCCGTGGATTTGGTTGGCGGGCCGGGATTGGAAATCGCGCGCCGCTGAATCAGCTCCGGCGCCACGGTCAGATAATGATCCGCCGCCGCC
>CAZNGD010000030.1:0-12536 GCA_964572295.1 uncultured Verrucomicrobiota bacterium | reverse complement strand
GCTCTTCCGATCTATGGCCCATAAGGCGGGGTTGCCCGGCAACGCCTGGCAGGACCCCCAAGCCTCGTTCACCGTGTTTGAGGCGGTTGTTTTCCATGAATAAAAAGTGGAATTTCCTATTGATGAGGGTTTGACAAGAAGAGGGGTAAAGGGCTATTTTACGATTGTCCACTTGCAATCGGACTATTTGTATGTAAGGTTTACGTTAGCGGATGTGGAGAACTGTGTGACAAAAGTGATGGCGTACCGGGCCGCGTGGCGTCCTTGTCGCTGTCGGTGAGGAAATCTGGAGTATCCGTGAGCCGCAAGCTAATAGGTTATAGATCGGGGATCCTGGGCGTATTGATTAGCGCCCTGGTGCCGCTGGGCCTATGGGCCGATGACCCGGACACCAAACTCACCCCGGCACTCTATATCGGCAACACGCAGGCCGTGCGCGACACCTTTGGCCGCGTGATGCGCGGCTCGCCGGATCATCGGGAGGGGCGCGCGCTGGTCGAAGTGCGCGTGGCAACCAACAGCATCGTGCGCCCGCCGTACAAGGATGGCAGCGCCCATGCCTACCACCCGCTGCTCAACAATGCCGAAGGGACCGGGGGCATCGGCCAAAACTGCGCCAACGACAACACCGGCTTGTTCTGCCTGTCATTTCCCAAGCGCCCGGCGGCTGACACCGTGGTGTTTGCGCGGGTGTTCAACGCGCCCTCCGTGGCGGAGGCCACGTTCTACGCCGATTCCGCGCCGGTGACCATCGGCGCGCGCGATACGGCGGTCGTGGTGGAGTTTGGCCCGCTGCAGCCGCTCGATGGCGACGACGATGATGGCGATGGCCTGATCAATTCATGGGAAAAGTTGTTGGGGACGGATGACCGCCTGACCGCCGACTACGATGACGATGGCATCAGCGATTACCATGAAATGCTCGCGGGCACCGCGCCGGATGATCCCAGCTCGCGGCTGGCATTCCACAAAATCCACCGCGAAAAAACACCGCGGGTGATCAAGGCTGGCGAACCGCCGGTGCGCCCCGTCCAGGTGTCGTGGCAATCGGTGCCGGGCAAGCGCTACCAACTGGAATATCTTGCGCAACTGATTCCGGATCCGGTCACCGGCGAGGAATATGAAGTCATTCCCATTGGCGGTGTGATCACCGCTGGCGAAAACGAATACGAAATCGCCAAATGCGTGGAGCTGCCGGCTGATGCCGTGACGGGCGTCTTCCGCATCCGCCTCGTGCCTTAAGCTGCGCGCGCGCGTTCCCTGTTTTTTGGCCGCCAGGCGTTTTGTGCTTTAGTGCCGGGGACCGCTTTGCTAAAAACCCATGCCGTGGATACCCCCGCCCAGATTCGCGTGCTGCCTGATACGGTGATCAACCAGATCGCCGCGGGTGAAGTCGTCGAGCGCCCCGCCTCCGTCCTCAAGGAGCTGGTGGAAAACTCGCTGGATGCCGGCGCGCGGCGCATCGAAGTGGATGTGGTGGATGGGGGGCGCCGCCTCGTGCGCGTGCACGACGATGGCGCGGGCATGGACCGCGATAACGCCCTGCTGGCGCTGGAGCGTCACGCCACCAGCAAGCTGCGCGCCTTGCAGGATTTGGATCACCTCAACACCATGGGATTCCGCGGCGAAGCGCTGGCGGCCATTGCCTCCGTGTCCCAGTTCACCTTGATTACTAATCGCGCGGGCTCGGCCACCGGCACGGAAATCCTGGTGTTTGGCGGGCGCATGCAAGAGGTGCGCGATGCGGGTGTGCCGCCGGGCACGGATATCGCCGTGCGCAATCTGTTTTTCAATGTGCCCGCGCGCCGCAAGTTCCTGCGCTCGGCGCCGACCGAGTTCACGCACATCCGGCAGACGTTTGTGCATGAGGCATTGGCCAACCCGCAGGTGGAGCTGATCCTGCGCGCGGACGATGCCGATGTGTACCGGCTGCCTGCGGGCACGCTGCTCGACCGCATCCGCGATTTGTACGGCGCGGAAATGGTCGGCCACCTGCGTCCGCTGAACTTCGGCAACGGCTCCGTGGAAATCAGCGGCTATGCCGGCGTGCCGCCGTTCAGCCGGTTGGACCGCGAGTGGCAGATTGTCTTCATCAATGACCGCCCCGCCAGCTCGCCCGTGATTTCGTACGCCATCCAAAATGTCTACCGCGATGTGCTGGTGGGCGGGCGTTATGCGCCGCTGTTCATGCAGGTGCGGGCGCCGACCGACGCGGTGGACGTGAATGTCCATCCCGCCAAAAAAGAAGTGCGCTTCCGCCGCCCCACCGAAGTGCGCGATGTCATCATCGAAGCCATTCGCCTCGCGATTACCGGCGGCGACTTGCCCAAAGGCAAACGGCCGCCCACCGTGCCGCAACCCGCGGCCGCATCACCGGCAGCCGCGTCACCACCGACGGCCCAGCCGCCTGCGGCGACTGCGCCGGCTGCCGCGCCGTCAGGCGCGCCGCCGCCCGCGCCGGTGGCGGCCATCCAACAGCAGTGGGCGTGGGCGCCCGGCCAGGCGCGCGCCGCAGCCGATGACTCGTTGCCCGCGCGCGCCACGCCGTGGGCGGACTACCGGTTGCTGGGCCGCGTGGCCGGGCTCTACATCGTGCTGGAAACGCCGGATGGCTTGGTGCTGATGGATACCCGCGCGGCCCACGAGCGCGTGATTTATGAACGGTTGCTCCATGCCGTGGAGCAGGGGCGCACGCCCTCGCAGGGTCTTTTGCCGCCCGTGGCGGTGCCACTCTCGCCCGCGCAAACCAACGTGCTGCGCAAGCATCTGGGCGCGCTCAAGCGGATGGGTTTCGGCGTGGCGGAGTTTGGCGCGGAAACCTTCATGGTGGATGCGCTGCCGGTATGGATTGCGCACGCCGCGCCGGGGCCGTTGCTTTCGGACATCGCCGATGGCCTGATGCAGGGCGGCCGCGCGACGGCCCAGGACTGGGCACTGCCGTTGATTGCCGAATCCGCCAGCCGCCAGGCCGTCAGCTCGCAACGCGAACTGAACGAGACCGAGCTGAATGCGCTGATCCGCGATTTGGCCCGCACCGAGATGCCCTACACCTCGCCGCGCGGCAAACCGACGGTTATTTTGCTGAGCCATCGCGAGCTCAATCGGAAGTTTGGCCGCGAGTAGACGCGCGGTTCAGAACAGCAACCCCGCCGCCAGCCACAGGACCAGGCCGCTGGTGGCCGCCACTTTTTGCAGCAGCACAATCAAGCCGGCCAATACCGCGCCATTGGCGATGTGCGCCGCGCCGGCCGCTTTTTTGAGCCGGTGCTGTTCATAGAAAAACACCGGCAAAAAGCAGCCCAGCAGCATCCCGATCAGATTGCCGATGATCGGCACCACCAAGCCGCCCGCCACCGCGCCAACCATGCTGCCCAGCAGCGCCAGCCAGCCGGCGGTGCGCGAGCCGCCGCGCCGCTGCACGCCCCAGCGCACGGCGAACCATTCGCCGGTGTCCACCGCCACGCAAACCGCCAGCATACCGAGCAGCGTCGGCCAGCCGGGAAATTCGGCGGGGCCGGTCAACCGCGCGGCCCCGATTCCGGCCGCCAGCACCAGCCACGTGCCGGAAATGGAAAACATCGCCAGCAGCAGACCCGCCGCGCAGCAGAGCGCGCAGGCGGCCCACGCCAGAAAAACTCCCGCCACCGCCAAACCGTGGAGCAGGGTATCGGCCATGCCTACTCCTTGACCCCGCCTGCGGTCAGGCCGCTGACCAGCCATTTCTGGCAGGCCAGAAACAGCACGGTAATCGGCAGGCCGGCCAGCACCGCCGTGGCCGCAAAGTCGCCCCACCGATAGTTCTGCTCGTAGAGAAAACTATTGGCCCCGACCGCCAGCGTCCATTGATCCGTGCGCTGCAACACCACGCTCGCCAGCGGATATTCCCCCAGCAGCCCGATGAAGGCCAGAATGAACACCACGGCAAAAATCGGCAGCGAGGTCGGCAGCATGATGCGCCAAAAAATCTGCCAGGGCGCTGCGCCATCCATGGCGGCGGATTCTTCGAGCGCCACGGGCAGGGAATCGAAGTAGCCCTTGATCATCCAAATGTGCGTGGCGATGCCGCCGAGATAGGCCAGAATCAGGCCCGGATGCGTGTCGAGTCCCAGCGCGGGCACCCAGCGGCCCAGCCCTTCCAAAATGGAATAGATGGCAATGAGCGCCAGCACCATCGGGAACATTTGCAGGATGAGCAGGCTGCCGAGCAGGCCGTGGCGTCCGCGGAAGCGCATTCGGGCGAAGGCGTAGGCGCACGTGGCCGAGAGCGCCAGAATCAGTCCGGCGCTCACCGCCGCCACCTTGATGGAGTTCCACAGCCACCGCAGCACCGGGGTCGTGGCGGCGGCCCAGGTGCCATCGGGCTGCGGCACGGGCAGGCCCAGCACCATCCGCCAGTGTTCCCAACTGAACGTCTCCGCCGCCGGCAAAATGCCGCCGGTGGCAAAGTTGCCCGCGCGCAGCGAGATCGAAACCACCATGCACAGCGGCACCATCATCAGCGCGATGAAACCCACCAGCGCCGTATGCGCCCAGAATAGCCGCCAATGTTGACCCCGGTTCATGCGCGGCCTCCCGGCGTTGCGGGACGCGGGCGGCTGACGCGCAGTTGCCACCACGCCAGCCCGGCCACCACCACAAACAGCAGCGTCGCCACCGCCGCGGCAAAACCAAAGCGCGCCGACGAATCCTTGAACGCCATGCGGAACGTGTACGACACCAGCAGGTCCGTCGTGCCGGCCACCGTCGCCGACCCGACAATATCCGGCTTGCCGCCGGTCAGCAGATAAATCAGCGTGAAGTTGTTGAAGTTGAACGCGAAGCTGGCAATCAACAGCGGGAACAGCGGCGGGAAAATCTGGGGCAGGGTGATGCGGCTGAAGTTGGTCCACGGCCCGGCGCCATCCATGGCCGTGGCTTCATACATGTCATCCGGAATGGCCTGCAACATGCCGGAGGCAATGATCATCATGTAGGGATACCCCAGCCACGTGTTGACCAGCAGAATCATCAGCCGCGCCAGCCAGGGATTCGTGAACCACTTGGGCGCGATGCCCCACCACGCTTGCAGCAGGTGGTTGATTTCGCCGTAGCCTTCGTTGAACAGTCCCTTGAAGACCAAAATGGGAATGAACGCCGGAATGGCGTAGGGCAAAATGAGCAGCGTGCGGTAGAGGTTCCGCCCGCGCAGCGCGGGCCATTGCAGCAGGCTGGCCAGCGCCACCCCCAGCATGAACGTGAGGGTCACGGACAGCAGCGCAAAGGCGATGTTCCACCCGAAAATCTGAAAAAAGGGCGCGCGGATGGCCGGGTCGCGGAAAATCTGCCGAAAGTTTTCCGTGCCAATCCAGACGTGCCAGCCGGGGCCGACGGCCTCGCCGGTGGCGACATCCACATAGTTGCCGCGTTTCGCATCCGGCTGCAATGTTTGGCCGGTCACCACGTTCACCAGCGCGGCGCCTTCCTCGCGCCAGCGCGGCACGCGGTAACCCAGCGCGCGCAAACTGACGGGGCGCAGCGGCACGCTTTGCCCCGGCGCGGAAAACCGCGCATGGTTGAGCCAGGGCCGCGCCGCGATGATCTCCCGAATGCCCAGCGCGGGCGCGGTGGGGGGCAGCGTATTCAGCCCCAGCGTCACCGGCTGGCCGGCTTGGGCTTCCGCCGTCGTGAAGGGCCGCGAAATCAGCAGGTTCCGGCCGATCTCGCCCCGGCCCACCGGCACCACCACTTGGTACTGGCCGGGCTGGGCGGACGGGTGCAACCGGAACGCGTAATACGCCGGGTCCGGCGTGTGCAAATCCTGCGCGAACCACGCGCGCACCTGATCCTGCCGCAACAAATGTTCCCCGCTCAAATTGGTGAAGGCGATATGGACCGTGTAGAGCAGCGGCAGCAGCACAAAGATGGCGAAGGTGGCCAGACCCGGCAGCAGATAGCGCGCCGCGTGGGTGCGCCGCGAATTGTAAATCCAGGTCGCGCTTAGTCCCGCCAGCACAAACAGGATGCCGAGTCCCACCGCGCCGGCCCGGGCCATTTGCGCCGCCAGCCAGCCGATGCCCCCCACCACGGCCAGCCACAGCACCCGCGACAGACCGCGAAACATCATGGCGTCCCCCGGCGCATCCGCCGCGCGGCGTTGTCCAGCGCCTCCGCCGGGGTGGCCCGCCCGGCCGTAATGGTGGCCAATGCGGATTCCATGGAACTCCAAAACACTCCCATCTGCGGAATGTTCGGCATGGGCATTCCCACCTCAATGTTCCGCATCGAGCCGGCCATGCGCGGATCCGCCGCCCGGTCTTCGTAGGCCGCCATCAGCGCGGGCACCCCCAACGGCACGTGCCGATCCATGGCTGCAAGGCCGCGCGTCGTGATGAGGTAATGCTCCAAAAACTCCTGCGCCAAATCCAGGTTGGGGCTGGTGCGATTGAACACCGCGCCCACCACGCCCACAAACGGCCGCGCGGGCCGCCCATTCACGCCGGGGATGGTCGTCACGCCGAAATCAATGCCGCTCTTCGTCAGATTTTCCCACGCGAACGGCCCGGAGATGAACATGGCCAGCTTGCCTTGATTCATCTGCGCCTCGGCAATCGGGTAGGAGAGGCTGCCGGGCAGCACCTTGGCGCGGATGAGGTCCGTCACCGCCGTCATGGCCGCCACCGCCCCCGGTTGATTCACGCCGATGTCCGTGAGGTCATACGACCCATCCGGCCGCTGGCCGAAAATATAGCCGCCATCCGCCGCCAGCAGGCCGAAGGAAAAATAGGCGTTGTTGTAATCCCACATGATGGGCGCCGCGCCGCGCACTTGCAGGCGCGCCGCCAGTTGCGCGCAGTCGGCCAGATTGGCGGGAATCTCATCCTCCGAGATCAGCGCGCGATTGTAAATCAAGCCCGGCGACTCCATCGCCAGCGGGTAGCCCCACAGCCGCCCCCGGTGGGTGAAGGCCTGCCACGCCTTGGAAAAAATCCGCTCCTGAAATGCCGGGTCCGGGTCCACGGGCAGCAGCAGGCCGCTATCCGCCCATTCCCCCACGCGATCATGCGCCCAGATCATGATGTCCGGCCCCTTGCCGCTCTTGGCCGCGTGGAAAAACTTGTCGGTGGCCCCCTCCGGATGCTCGACCACAACCGGGATGCCGGTATTCTGTTCGAACAGCCGCCCAATTTCCGCAATGCCCTCGTAGCCCTTGTCGCCGTTGATCCACACCAGCAACTGCTGCGGTTCCCAAGCGGCCGCGCGCAGCGGCAGCGCGCCCAGCGCCAGCGAGCAGAAAATAAGGCGAAGCCACGTCATGTCGCACACCATACCCGCCCGCGGAAAGTTCGCGCAACGGAAAATCATGCCGCCGGGCCGGTTGCCAGCCCGGCGCGCGTTATGCCGCTGGCGCGGGCGTCTTGCGGCCTTTGCCCTTCAGCCAGACCAGCCCGCCCACGGCAATCACCAGCAGCGGAATGCCCACCAGCGGACGGTACGTCAGCCAGGCAATGGCAATCCACAGCAGCGACCACGCGCCGCCGACCACCACGCACACCAAACTGACCCCCGCGCCGACAATCGTCCCCAGCGGCGGAATCACTTTGGCCAGCGCCTCCAGGATGCCGAAAATGCCGCGCAACCCGCCGCACACCAGCAGCACGCCAACCAACCGGAACAGCCAGGTGAAGATCCGGTTTTCGCTTTGCGCGCCGGCAAACATTTCCTCGGCGCTGACCGTGCCCACTTGCAGCCGGGAGAAAGCCCGCCCGTTTTTCGCCACATATTTCACAAACGTGTTGCCCTGCACCCGGCCAATCAGCGACACATCTTTGGGCGGCACTTGGCTGAAGGATACCCGCACATCGCCAATGGCCGGCGTGGAGGGCTCAAGGCCGAAATACACCGTGGCGCCGGCGGCGTGTACCCACTGCGGCGGCGCGGCCTCTTCGGCCGCGGCCTCATCGGCCTGATCGGCCGCGGGCGCGTGGGGATTCTTGGCGATGGTGGCCGTCCACGCCGCCGTTTGTTCCGCCGTTGGTTGAACCGGCGCACTCTCCGCGCCGGTGATGGATTCCACAAAAAAGGCCGGCAGGACATACGCGCCGAAAGTCACCGTGTCGGCATACCGGGTCTGCTCGTCAAATTGGAGCCACGTCCAGTTTTTGCCCTGATAGGCCGGATCGCGAAACTCCAGCGAGTCCTCCGGATCGGCGCACCACTTCTTCTTATAGGTATAGGTGGTGATCTTTTCCTGACCGCCGCCCATCTTGTCGCGCGTTTCCGTCTTGGACTCCTCGATCCACTGGTAGTATTCCACCTCGCGGGCCAGGGCGATGGCGTTTTCACTCACGCCAAAGGCGGAATCGGTCAGCACAGCCGTCGTGTTGGCCTTGGCCGAGGCATGGATCAGTTTGCCTTCCAGCTCGGGGGCCCGCGTCTCCACGCTGGCCACGGATACCACGGCGCCCTCTGCTTCCGTCAGCGCCCGCTTGGTTTTGACAAAGTTGCCCTCGTTCCAGAACAGCAGCGCGGTGCCGCCAACAAACGCAATCAAGCCGAACACAATCCCCTTCAAAGAGTTGCTCAATCGCGAACCGTAGCTCGTCGTGGTGATTTCCTGATAGGCCATGGCATCCTTTCTAGATTTGGCGTATAGTTCCGGCGCGTTCCGCCCGCCCGGGCTGACTCGCGCATGGCCGGATGTTATGCGCTTTCAGTCGGGAATAGGCAAGCCCAACCCGGCCCCCGGCGCGCGCCGCCCGCAGCGGGGTGGGGGGGGGGCGGCGCAAAAAAATATTTGCCCCGCCTATTGACATACATACAAGTCTTCTGGCATATTGTACAATTGCGTCCAAAATTACCCCGTAGAGAAACGAATACCCGTATATGTCCAGTAAGAAAAAGAAAACGACCGCGCCAGCTCCCGCCAAAGCCAAAAAGTCACCCCCCCCTGCCTCCAGGCCGGTCAAAGCCACCCAACCAGCCAAGCCCGCCAAGCCAGCGGCAAAGCCAGCGCCCAAGCCTGCGCCCAAGCCTGCGGTGAAACCGCCCGCGAAGGTGGCCAAGCCCAAGGCCAAGCCCGCCCCCAAGCCGGCCAAGGCCGTCACCCCCCCGGCGAAGTCGGCGCCCAAGCCGGCCGCGAAGCCCGCCGCGAATCCCACGGCCAAGCCGGCCGCGAAACCCGCCGCGAAGCCGGCGGCCAAAACGGCCAAGTCAGCGGCCAAACCCGCCGCGCAGCCCGCCAAGGGCGCGAAGCCCGCAGCCAAACCGGCCGGCACCCCGCCCGTTAGCCCGTTGGCCGACAAAAATGGACCGGGCTATATGCTGCAAATCATCAGCTATGCCCGCGAACGCGGGAACAAGATTTCCAGCGATGAACTCCACGAAATCCTGCCCGCCGAAATCATCGGCGCGGAGGAAATTGAGCGCGTCGAGGAAAAATTGCGCAGCGTGGGCATCGAAATCACCCGCGAATCGGGCGATATCGAAGCGGCCATCCAGGCGGAAAAGGCCACGCCGACCACCCGCGCCGACAGTTCGGTGATTGACGACCCCGTGCGCATGTACCTCAAGCAAATGGGCCAGGTGCCCTTGCTGACCCGCGAACAGGAAGTCGAAATCTCCAAGCGCATCGAAGAGGCCGAGCAACACGCCAAACGCCTGCTGCACCGGTTTGGTTTCGCCACCAAGGCCTACTTCGACATGGTGGACCGCCTGCAAACCTCCCGCGAACGCTTTGACCGCGTGATTGCCGACAAGCCGGAGGGCGACAAGGGCGCCAAGCCGGAAACCGAAAAACGGGAAATCGGCCGCGACAAATATTTTGGCCTGATCATTCCCAAGCTCAACAAAAATGTGCCGCACACGCAGGCCGTGGTGCGCGAACGCTTCCGCGCGCTCACCAGCGGCCGCCTGGCCGCCGCCGAATATGAACGCCGTAAAAAAGCATTCCTCCAGGCACGGGAACGCCTGGCCAACATGCTCAACGAGTTCTATTTCAAGCAAAAGGCCGTGGAAGATTTTGTGATCTACGCCGATGAGCTGGCCCGCGCCTTTGAATCCCTGCGCAAGCAAATCCACGACGCAACCAAAAGCAAAAATCCCGCCAAGAAACAGATGCTGCGCAAACACCGCAAGGCCCTGCGCGAGCTGGAAGAGGAACAGTGCCTGGTCGTGGACGAGTTCATGCCCCAGCATGCCGAGCTCAAGGACTGGCTGCGCAAAGGCCTCAAGGCCAAGTCGGAAATGGTGGAGGCCAACCTGCGCCTGGTGATTTCCATTGCCAAAAAATATACCAACCGCGGGCTGTCGTTCCTCGACCTGATTCAAGAGGGCAACATGGGCCTGATGAAGGCCGTGGAAAAGTTTGAATACAAACGGGGCTACAAGTTCAGCACCTACGCCACCTGGTGGATCCGGCAGGCCATCACCCGTTCCATTGCCGATCAGGCGCGCACCATCCGCATCCCCGTGCACATGATCGAAACCATCAACAAGCTCATGCGCATTTCCAAGCAACTGGTGCAGACCTATGGCCGCGAGCCCACCCCGGAAGAAATCGCCGAGGAAATGAATCTGCCCGTGGACCGCGTGCGCGCCGTCATGAAAATGTCGCAGCAGCCCATCTCGCTGCAAAGCCCCGTGGGCGACAGCGATGACACCCACTACGGCGACTTCATCGAAGACAAAACCGCGGAAAATCCCAGCGAAATGACCGCCTACAGCCTCCTCAAGGAGCGCCTCTCCGACGTGCTCGGCACCCTGACCGCGCGCGAGCAGGAAGTATTGACGTTGCGTTTTGGCCTCGGAGATGGCTATTCTCGCACGTTGGAAGAGGTGGGCAAGAAGTTCAAGGTCACCCGCGAACGAATTCGCCAGATCGAAGCCAAGGCGCTGCGGAAAATGCGCCACCCCACCCGGATCCGCAAATTGGAAGGATTTTTGGAAAACGATTGATGAACCAACCAGAGGCCCTGCCCCAGCACCCGGGACCCCGTCCCGTAAAGGAGACCCCATGAGCACAACCATCAAGCAAATTGTCAAACGCGACGGCAATGTTGTCGCCTACGACCGGGATCGCATCGCCACCGCGATCTTCAAAGCCGCCACCGCCGTGGGCGGCAGCGACCGCGCCGAAGCCGAAAAACTCGCCCTCCAGGTCGAGCAGCAGTTGGAAGCCAACTTCAGCGGCGGCGTCCCCTCCGTGGAGGAAACCCAGGACATCGTCGAGGAAGTGCTGATCAAAAACGGCCACGCCAAAACCGCGCGCGCCTACATTCTCTACCGCCACAACCGGGCCATGGAACGCACCCAGCGCGCCTACCAGTTCGAGGCCACCGACAACATCCCCTACAAGAAAATCTATGAAGTCCTCCGCTGGAACATGGACCACGGCTGTGCAACCATAGACGACCTCAACGACATCATCGCCCGCGGCAAACTCCCCGAACTCATCGCCGCCTGCGAAGAACGCTACGACCGCGAAGTCCGCGCCGGCGCCGAAAAACTGCTCGAACGCCTCCCCGAAGTGCGCGTCATGTTCATCGCCGGCCCCAGCTCCTCCAGCAAAACCACCACCACCATCAAGGTCAGCGAAAAACTCGCCGAAGCCGGCCGTGAATTCCTTGCCCTCAACGTGGACCACTACTTCTTCAACCTCGAACAGCACCCCAAGGACGAGTTCGGCGACTACGACTACGAAACCCCGCAGGCCCTCGACCTGAAGTTGATTGATGAACACGTCGCCGCGCTCCTGGCCGGCAAAACCATCAAGACCCCGCACTACGACTTCAAGACCGGCCAGCGCCAGCTCAACGTCTATGACATGCAGCTCGCCCCCAATCAGATTCTGCTGATTGACTCCCTCCACGGGCTCTATCGCGACATGACCCAGAGCACCCCCGATGAAAAGAAGTTCAAGCTCTACATCGAAACCCTCGGCCAGGTCCGCAACCGCGAAGGCATGTTCATGCGCTGGGCCGACAACCGGCTGCTGCGCCGCATGATCCGCGACAGTTGGCACCGCAACCTCCAGCCCGAGCAAACCCTCACCCACTGGCACTACGTGCGCCGCAGCGAACTGCGCAATATCATCCCCTTCATCAGCACCGTGGACTACCTTGTCAACAGCGCCATGCCCTTTGAACTGCCGATCCTCAAGGCCCGGCTCTTCAAATACTTCCCGCCCGCCATCGAGAAATTCAAAAACGAGCCCAAGCGCCAGGACGCCTACGTCCGCGCCAAGCGCGTCTATGAAACCCTCAAGGACCTCACACCGGTCGAGGACGACAGCCCCGTGCCCAAGACCTCGCTCCTGCGCGAATTCATCGGCGGCAGCACCTACAAATACTAACCCCCGCCCGCAGCCCACCCCGCGCCAACGGCTTTTCCACAGTGTGGAAAACCGCACGCGGTGCGGCGGAAGATTCAGCGGTCGGCGTTCCGGATTGGGATTTCTGGAGGGACGGCGTGGAAGCCGTCCCTCCAAAAGACGGGAACAGCCGATGATGCAAAGGTTCAGACTGTAGCCGGGGGCGGTGACCCCGGTGTCTTATGGTTTT
>CAZNGD010000029.1:0-12568 GCA_964572295.1 uncultured Verrucomicrobiota bacterium | reverse complement strand
GCTGGGGAGGGCCGAGGGCACGGGGATGAGTTGCGGGCGGCTGCCGTTGGGATACTCGAAGACCATCAGGCGCTGGTGGAAGGTGCTGCCGGGCTTCACCACAAAAATGGCGGGCGTTTTGTTGACCTTGAATTGCGCGGCCAGCTCGCGGGTGGCGGAGCCGCCGGGCATTTGGATTTCCAGTTTGATGAAGTAGCGCATGGCCTTGCGCCAGCCGAGGTCGGGCATGTAGCCTTTTTCAAACCAACTGCAGAGGCCTTTCTCGGAGGCTTCCGAGACGCGCTTGAAATAGACCAGAATGCAGGCGCCGGTTTTTTTTTGGAGTTCGAGGAGTTGCGGATATTTATCGGCGTCGTTGAACCATTTGGCGGGCACCTGGTCGAAGAGTGGGGCATCAATGACGGCGCGTTCTTCGGGGGTGATGTTGGCGGGGTAGGAGTAGGGCGGCGGGCCGCTGGGCGGGGGGGCATCGGCGGCGAATACGCTGTCGCCGGAGGCGGCGGGGGTGGCGGGGGCGGCGGACCAGCCGCCGCTGCTGCCGGGTTCGTTGGAGTAGGAGAAAATGGAGGAGGATTCAGGCGGCGCGGTCACCATGGGCGCAGGGGCGCTGGGGGTGGCGGGGGCGGCGGGTGGCGGCGCGACGGGGGCGGGGGTGGCGGGTGAGCCGGGGCGCTCAAAACGGTTGCGGTCGAACTTTTGCCGCTGAAACTCGATGCGTTGCTGGGCGAATGCCGCGACGCCACTCAAGGCCAGCGCGATGAGCAGGGGGAGGAGTCGGTTCATGGGCGGGGCTCCGGTTGAGGGTTATAGCCAGTTGTGACGTTTCATGAAGCGGTAGAGCAGGGCCACCAGCACGCCGTTGAGGACCAAGGTGAACAGGTAGGCCCAGGGCCACGAGGGCCATTCCGTGTTGGGAAAATGCTGGATGTTCATGCCGTAGAAACTGGTGACGAGCAGAATCGGCATCGAAAGCGTGGCGAGAATCGTCAGCACCTTGATGACGCGGTTGACGGACATTTGCTGGAGGTTGAGGTGCACCTGGAGCGTGCGGGCGAGCGATTCGCGGAAGGTTTCGGCGAGGTCGTTGATGCGCGAAAGGTTGTCGGACAAGTCGCGCAGGTAGGGGGTGAGGTGGCCGCGGATGACCTTGGAAAACTCGCCGCGAATCATGCGGCCAATGACTTCGCGCTGGGGCGTGGTCAGTTGGCGCAGGCGCTGCACCTGGCTTTGGAGGTTGACGACTTCGCTGAGCACATCCTGGGAGCTGCCGGTGAGCACGCGGTGTTCCAGGTCCGTCAGCTCGGCGGAGAGTTCGTCGAGCGCGGGCTGATAGTTGTCGAACAGGAGGTCCAAAATCTGATAGGCGAGCAGGTCGGGGGCGCGGGGGACGGCATGGCCCTTTTTCGAGATGCGCTCGACCATGAGGCTGATGCTGCGCACGGGCTCGTCGTGGAAGGTCACCAAAAAATTGCGGCCGATGAAGAAGTTGACCTCGGTGGTCTGGAAGTCGTCGGCGCTGGCGATGTGATTCACGGCGTGCATGACGACGAAGATATAGTTGTCGTAGTCGTCAATTTTGGGGCGTTCGCTGATGGCGAGGCAGTCTTCGATGGCCAGCGGGTGGAAGTCGAAGACGGTTTCGAGCACGGCCTTGTTTTCTTCGGGGGTGGACTGTTCGAGGTCCACCCAGATTTGGACATCATCGTCGTAGAGGACCACGCGCAGGAGGTCCAGCGAGAGGTCCTGGTTGAGCAACTTGCCCTGACTGAAAACAAAGGTGCGAATCATGGCCGTAATCCGGTCCGAAAGGATGTGCGGCATGATGCCCTGCGGCGGGGGCGGTGGCAAGGAAAAGTGGCGCGGGCGGGTTGCCATGGGGACGCGGCGGCGGTAGGGTGGGACCAAACCGAAACCCGAGGAGATTTGTCATGGCCTTTACTCTTGAGCTGGGCGCGTCCGCGCCGGATTTCCAGTTGCCGGCCACCGATGGCCGCACGTATGCGTTGGCCGATTTTGCGGAAGCGCCGGTGCTGGTGGTGTTTTTTACCTGCAACCACTGCCCGTATGTGACGGGCTCCGACGAGGTCACGCGCGCGACGGTGGAAAAGTTTCAGTCGCGCGGGGTGCGGTTTGTGGGGATCAATTCCAACAGCCGCCACACCTATGCCGAGGATGACTTTCCGCACATGGTCCGCCGGATGGCCGGGCACCGGTTTCCGTGGGTGTATTTGCGCGACGAAACGCAGCGGGTGGCGCTGGCCTACGGCGCGCTGCGCACGCCGCATTTTTATGTGTTCGCCGGGCCGCGGCGGCTGGTCTATACCGGGCGCGCGCTGGACAACCCGCGCGAGTCGGCCAAGGCCACGATCAACGATCTGGAAAACGCGCTTGAGGATGTGCTGGCCGGGCGGCCGGTGCGCGTGCCGCAAACCAATCCCATCGGCTGCAACGTCAAGTGGGAGGGGCGCGACAAGCATTGGATGCCGCCTGAGGCGTGCGACCTGGTGCCGCCGCAATAGCGGATTTTCCTGCACTAACGGACGGAGGCCACGGCGCGGCCGCGGCGCAGGCGCAGCACGTGCCGGATGGCGGGCGGGATTTCATCGGGCCGGTGGGTGACGAACAGCACCGTGGTGCCGCGGCGGATTTGCCGGTCCACGATGGTTGGCAGGCGGGCACGGTGGGCGGGGTCCAAGCCTTGGCCGGGCTCGTCCAGAATCAGGAGTCGCGGCGCGGTGACCAGCGCCCGCGCCAGCAGCAGCAGGCGTTGCTCGCCAGCGGAGAGCGTGGCGAAGGCGAGGTCGGCCAGGCGGGTCAACCGTAGCCGCCGCAACCACGCTTGGGCGGTCGCGCGTTGGCGCGGGGTGGGCCGTCCGGCGAACGGGGTGGCGGCGGTAAAGCCGCTCAAGACGGTGGCGAGTCCGGTTTGGGTGCCATCCCATCCCGCATGCAGTTCCGGCGAGACCCAGCCGATGTGCCGTTGAATGTCCCAGACGCTTTCGCCGCTGCCGCGCTGCTGGCCGAAGATGCAGACATCGTTGGCGAAGACTTGGGGATTGTCGCCGATGATGTAGCTCAACAGGGTGGATTTGCCGGAGCCGTTCGGGCCGAGCAGGGCCCAGCTTTCGCCGGCGCGCACCGTCCAGTTGACGTGATCCAGCAGGGGGGTGTCGTTCCAGCGCACGGAGACATCGCGCAGGCGGATGAGGGGTGTGCCGAGCGTTGGGGCCGGGCGCGCGGCGCGGCGTGGCGCCGCAGGTGGAGCGGCGAACACTCCGGTGGATTCCAGCGCGCGCCGCGTGGGAGCCAACGGCCCCTGCGTGGCCAGGCGGCAGCGGGCGATGTGCAGCAGATGGGTCAGCCCGCGCGGCCAGTCGGCGGGTTGCGCGCCGACCAGAAGCAGCGTGGTGGCGCGTTGTGCGATGAGGCGGGCCAGCAACTGGCGCAGATGCCGGCGATAGCGAACATCCAGCCCCGCAAACGGGTCATCGAGAATCAGGATGCGCGGCGCGCGCAACAGGGCGCGGGCGAGGGCCACTTTGCGGCGCTCGCCATTGGAGAGCGCCAACATGGGGCGGGGCAACAGCGGGGCAATGTCGAGCCAGCGAATGACGCGCGGGGCGTGGCGTTGCCAGCGCAGGCGATCCGCGGCCTGCCGTCGGACAACCGCAAACGGGTTGATGTCTTCCACCGCGCGCCAGGTGAGTTGGTCGCGGACCAGCGGGCTGCGTTCGCGGTCCAAACTGAACCAGCGGATGGGCGCGCCTTCGACGGGGTCGTGGCTCCATTGTTCGGCGGAAACATAGGCGATGGCGGCGGTGGGTTCGCGGTGGGGCGGGGCGGAAAAAAGGTAATTGCCCGCGCCGTGCACGAGCGGCAGCTCGCCGCATAGCGCGCGGCAGAAAAGGGTTTTGCCCGCGCCGGTGTTGCCCACGATGGCCCAATGCTCGCCTTGGCGCAGCGTCCAGTTGCTTGCGGTCAGCACGCGGTGTTGGCCCAGCCGGAACGCCGCGTGGCGGAGTTCAAGCAGCGGGCGGCCGGGGCGCGGGGTCATAGCTCGATTTGCAGGCCGTCGTAGGACGGCGCGATGTGCGGCGGCAAGAGTTGCCGGGCCTGCCCGTGGGAGACTTCGTGGCAGAGGTGGATCACCAGCGATTGCCGGGCCTGAATCTGGTCGAGCACCGCAATGGCTTCCGCGAAGTTCATGTGGGTGGGGTGGGGGCGGACGCGCAGCGCATCCACGACCACCAGGTCCGCGCCACGGCACAGGGCCAGCGTTTCCGGGGGCAGTTGCTTGCAATCGGGGATGGCGGCGAAGGAACGGCCGTGGTGTTCGAGTTTCCAGCCGATCATGTCGGCGTAGCCGTGGGTGGCGGGCAGGGGCGTGCAGCGGATGCCCCGGAAATCGAATGGCCCGTCCGCCAGATGCAGCGCGATGCGCGCCTGCGACGTGCCCGGAATGGGCGGGCGGTCGAGGTAATCGAAAATCCGGCGCAGGGCTTGCGCCGTGCCCGGCGAGGCCCAGACCGGCATGGGCTCCGCCATGCGGTTGGTGTAGGAGCGTAAATCGTCGAGGCCGAACACGTGGTCGGCGTGGGCGTGGGTGATGAGGGTGGCATCAATTTTTCTGATGTTGTGGGCGAGGCATTGGCTCCGCAAATCGGGCGGGGTGTCCAGCAGGATGGTCTGGTCGGCGGCTTCAACCAGGATGGCGGTGCGGAAGCGTTTGTCGCGCGGGTCGGGCGATTGGCATACGGCGCAATCGCAGCCGGGCATGGGGATGCCGTAGGATGTGCCGGTGCCTAGAAAGGTGATGCGCATCAGCGGGGCGGGTTCACGGGGCGCCGAACAAGCGGTCGTGGGTGTAGCCAAAGGTTTCGGTGAGGACGACGCGCAGGCCCTCGGAGCAGGTCCACCAGTCGCGCGCATCGAAGGCCTGCGGCACGAGGGCGATGCTGCCGACGGCCACGCCGTCGCCGAAGACTTGCTGAAACGCGCGCCAACTGCGGCGGGAGTGGGGGCCTTCGCTGACGAGGTTGAATTGGCCGCGTTGCAGCGGCAGGACGGCGCGCAGGGCGCGCGCGGATTCGCGGGTGCGGTCGCGGCGCACCTTGGGCGCGGGGGCCGCGATCAGTTCATAGCGCTGATCGTAGCCGAGCGTGATGAGTCGCGCGCGGGTCAGGTCGGCATAGTTGGTCCAGGCGATGAGGTAACTGCCGGTGTCCAGCGGCCCGCCCGTGGTGTAGATGCGCGTGATGGCGTTGGTGGCGAGCCACGCGTCGAGTTGCGCGAGCGCGAAATCGGGGAGCCAGCCTTCGATCACGAGAATGTCGGAAGGCACCGGCGCGTGGCGGGCCAGAAAGGGATAGAGCCACCAGCGGGCGGCCAGGCAACCGGCTCCCGCCAGCGCCAACAACAAGAGAGCAACGGCGCAGCCGCGGCGCAGGAATCGCTTCATGGGCGGCGCGGAGTCTGGCGGGGCAGGCGCTTGGGTTTCAGGTCGGCCGGGGCGACTTTCAGGTCCGGCGCCTGCATCAGATGACCGCAGGTGGGGCATTCGACCATCTCGCCAAACAGCTCGCGGCCGGCATCCATATGCTGCGCGCATTCGGGGCAGGCGAACTTGATGCCCAATACGTTTTTACGGGTCACTCTCCACGTATTCATATCACCATACTGCGGGGATCCCGTGCCGATGGCAAGCCTCAACGCGCCCCGATCCGCAACAGACCTTTCCACGGCGCCACAATACGCGCGGCCACCGCGCATTTTTTGGGGGCGCGCTGGCGGGGCGGTTTATGGCTTGCGTGGTGGAGTGGCCGTGGTATTGTTTGGAGACTCAAACATTTCGTGAAAACACTAAATTAAATGAAAATAGAACGACTGAGCGCAAAGGCCGAAGATTATTTGGAAACCATTCTGCGGCTTTCCGAAATGCCGCGTGGCGCGCGCACCGGCGATATTGCCGCGGAACTGAATGTGCAGCCGTCCACCGTGTCGGCGGCGCTGCGCTCGCTGACGGAGCAGGGCTTGGTGGATTATACGCCCTATGGCGCGGTGGGCCTGACCCCCAAAGGCCGCCAGGTGGCCGAAGAAATTTCCGGCCGCCATGTGGCGCTGCGGCGCTTCTTGACCGATACCCTCGGCCTGCCACAGGAGGATGCCGAAATGGCCGCGTGCGGCATGGAGCATGACGCCACCCCGCTGGTCGTGGAGCGGCTGGGCTTGCTCGGCGATTTCCTGCGCGAGCATCCCGGAATGCTTGCCCAGTGGCTCGCGCTGCGCGAGACGGCCAAGGGCGAACGCGCCCCGGGTGTGGAGTCGGGGCTTGATGAACTGCCGCCGGGCGTGCGCGGCGTGGTCATGGCGGTGGCTGTGGAAGGCTCGCTGCGCAAACGGCTGGTGGAAATGGGCGTGACGCCCGGCGTGCTGATTGCCGTGGAACGGGTGGCGCCGCTGGGCGATCCGATCGCGGTCGAGGTGCGCGGTTATCGGCTTTCCATGCGCAAGGCGGAGGCCGCGCAAATCCGTGTGAAGTGGCGTCCCGGTTTGGTGTAGAGGACTTATGGCTGCCAAAGCGTCAACAACGGCCCCGGAGCTGGTCATCCTGCTGGCGGGGAATCCCAACAGCGGCAAGACCAGTTTGTTCAACTGGATGGCCGGCGCCCATCAGCATGTGGGCAATTATCCCGGCGTGACCGTCGAGAAAAAATCCGCCCGCTTCACGCGCGACGGCATGAAAATCGAGCTGGTGGATTTGCCGGGGGTGTATAGCCTGCTGGCGGCCTCGCCGGAGGAGGTCATCGCGCGCGACGAAATTCTTTCCGGCGTGGCCGGCGTGGTGATTCAGGTGGTGGATGCCACCAACTTGGAGCGCAATCTGCATTTGACCGCGCAGCTCACCGAGATGGGCGTGCCCGTGGTCTATGCCCTCAACATGAGCGATGAGGCCGCCGCCAACGGGCTGGTCTTTGATTTGCCCCTGATGGGCCGGTTGCTGGGCGGCCCCGTGGTGCCCACCAACGGCAATACCGGCGATGGCACCGATGCGCTGCTGGCGGCCGCGCAATTACTGGCGGCCACCGGCCAGACGCGTAGCGGCCGCGTGAACTACGGGTTGGATATTGAGCAAGCCATCAAGGCCATTGCCGAACAGTTCGAAGGCGATGATGCCGTATCCGCGCGGCGCGCGGCCGTGGCGCTGCTCGATGGGCTCAGCGATCCGCACGCGCCAGCGGCGGCCACCGCCACGGCGGCCCGCGAGACCGCGCGCCTGACGAAACGCGGCGGCCGCCCGCTGGATGTGCAGTTGGCCGAGGCGCGCTATGGCTTCGCGCTCGGCGTGGCGACCGAAGTCGTCCGCTCCACGGGTCACCACGTGCGCCGCGACCGCACCATGCGCATTGATTCCGTGCTGCTGCACCGCGTGTGGGGGCTGCCGATTTTTGTCGCCCTGATGTGGGTGGTGTTCAATCTGGTGTTCACCCTGGGCGAACCGCCCATGCAGTGGATCGAAAGCGGTCTCGGTTGGCTGGCCGGGCAATTGCAAGCCGTCTGGCCGGAGAACTTCGCGCCCCTGTTGCAGTCGCTGCTGGTGGATGGCATCATCGGCGGGGTGGGGGCCGTGATTTCCTTCCTGCCGAATATCCTGCTGCTGTTTCTGGCGATTGCGTTTCTGGAAGACACCGGCTACATGGCGCGTGTGGCCTTCCTGATGGACCGCATCATGCACAAGATGGGGCTGCACGGCAAAAGCTTCATCCCGATGTTGATTGGCTTGGGCTGCACGGTGCCGGCCATCATGGCGACGCGCACCCTGGAACATAAACGCGACCGGTTCACCACCATTCTGGTGTCGCCGTTTGTGAGTTGTGGCGCGCGCATGACCATCTATGCGCTGCTGATCCCGGCCTTTTTTGCGCCGCAGTGGCGCGGCTGGGTGTTGTGGAGCATTTACATGATGGGCATTGTGGTGGCCATCGGCATCGCCCGCCTGCTGCGCGGCACGCTGTTCCGTGGCGCCAGCACGCCGTTTGTCATGGAGCTGCCGCCCTACCGTCTGCCGACGTGGCGCACGGTGGGCATTCACATGTGGGACCGCGCGTGGATGTATCTGCAAAAAGCGGGCACCATCATTCTGGCCATCTCGATCTTGCTGTGGGCGCTGGGCACCTTCCCGCAACGCACGGAATATGGCCGCGATTATGATGCCGCCATGGCGCAAGCGGCCACGCCGGAAGACGTGGAAGAACTCGCCGCGCAGCAACAGGCCGAGACTCTCGAATACACGATTATCGGCCGCCTCGGACGAGTGCTGGAGCCGGTCATCCGGCCGTTGGGTTTCGATTGGCGCGTGGGCACGGCGCTTGTCGGCTCCTTTGCCGCCAAGGAAGTGTTTGTGGCCCAAATGGGCATTGTGTTCTCGCTGGGCGAGGACACCAGCAACCCGGATGACCTGCGCACGACCTTGCGCCAGAACTACAGTCCCTTGCAGGGCTTGGCCATGATGATCTTCTGCCTGTTGAGCGCGCCGTGCATGGCCACCATCGCGGTGACCCGCCGCGAAACGGAATCGTGGGGCTGGGCGCTGGGAATGCTCTTTGGCATGACGTTGGTGGCCTGGATTTGCACCTTTGTTGTGTATCGCGTAGGTTGGTTGCTGGGCCTGGGCGTGATGTAATGCAAACGCAATGGATAGATGGGTTGGCGGTCAGCAGCGCGGTGGGAATTGCCGCGTTGTGGCTCGTGGCGCGCTATCGCCGCCATGCCCGCCGTCAACGCGCGGCCAGCGGCCGGCTCGGTTCCTGCGCCACCGGCTGTTCGGGATGCCCCTTCGCCAAAGACTGCGGCAGCAAAGCCCCCTGACCCGCGCCGTTTGCCCGTTGCCGATTCCGCGCCGCAACTCCGCCCGCTTCGCCCGCGCCTGAACTTCGCCTGAACTCCGGGATTGCGGGCCGGGCGCAAGATGGCAGAATGGGCCAGCCATGAAGATCACTCCCGCAACCCGTATGGAATGGCTGGCCGCATTCTGCGCCGGCCTCAGCGCATGGCTGTTGCAGGCGGTGTTTGCGCCGTGGGAATGGACGGGCTGCGCGTGGGTGGCCTTGGTGCCGCTGCTGGCCATGGCCCGGCTGGCGCCCGGTCGGCTGACGCTCAAAATGGGGTTTGTCGCGGGCCTGTTGTTCTGGCTGTTGAGCATCCGCTGGTTGACGCAGGTGACCATTCTGGGGTGGATCGGCCTGAGCGCGTATTGCGCGTTGTATTTTTTGCCCCCGCTCCATG
This sequence comes from uncultured Verrucomicrobiota bacterium, assembly GCA_964572295.1. GTDB lineage: Bacteria > Verrucomicrobiota > Kiritimatiellia > CAIQIC01 > Lenti-01 > CAZNGD01. The sequence continues at coordinate 3,286 of CAZNGD010000029.1, read as the reverse complement.
TGGCCAATCGCTGGCGCGGCGGCGGGGGCGGTTTTGCGCTGGTCGTGGCGGCGGCGTGGAGTGGCAGTGAGTTTATCCGCGGCTGGGTGGGCACGGGTTTTCCGTGGAATCCGCTGGGGGCGGGGGTGTCGCCGTGGCTGCCCGGCATCCAACTGGCGGAAATCGGCGGCGTCTGGCTGGTATCCGGCCTGGTGGTGGCGGTGAACGCGCTGCTGACGTGGGCGCTGGTGGAGCAGCGTAACCGGCGCGCGCTGGTGCTGGGCGCGGCGGTGGTGGCCGCGGCGCTGGGGTGGGGGCACTGGCGGGTGCATCATCTGCCGCCGGCCACCCGCAGTCTCCGCGTGGCGCTGGTGCAGCCGTCAATTCCGCAAGACGAAAAATGGGTCGCGGCCAAGATTCGCATGATTTATGAGCGGCTGACCACGCTCACCCGCCAGGCGCAGGGCGATCCGCTGGTGGAGCTGGTGATCTGGCCGGAAACCGCGCTGCCTGACGATGTCCGCAACCGCGAGGATAGCTATAACGTGGTGTGGAATCTTTGCACCAACGGCACACCCATCCTGACCGGCGCGCTGGATACCGCCTTGCGCGACGACGGCACCGAGCAATATTTCAACAGCGTTTTTCTGTTTGATACCGACGGCCGCATTGTGGGCGAATATGACAAGCGCCATCTGGTGCTCGGCGGCGAAATCATTCCGCTGGAGCGTTGGCTGCCTGACCGCCTCATGCTGGCGCTGGGCCTGCCCACCAGCATCACCGCTGGCGACTCCGGCGCGGTGTTTCCGACCGGCCCCCAACGGGTGCCGCTGGCGCCGCTGGTCTGTTTTGAGGATATCCTGCCCTACCTGGCGCGAAACGATGTCCGCGCTGGCGCGCGCGCGCTGGTCAACGTGACGAATGATGCCTGGTTTGACGATGTGATCGCGCCGCGCCAGCACATGCGCAACGCCGTTTTGCGCGCGGTGGAAAATCGCGTGCCGCTGATTCGCGCGGCCAACACCGGCGTGTCGTGCGTCATTGAACCCACCGGCGCGGTGTCGGCGATGCTGACCGATGGGGCGGGGGACACCGCCGCCGCCGGCGTGCTGTGGGCCACGGTCGCCGTGCCCGACCCGGCGATGCCCTTGACTTGCTATGCCCGTTTCGGAGATATGTACGCATTCGCCTGCGTCGCCGCCACGGGTCTGTGGCTGCTGGCGGCACGGCGACAACCACGAACTAAAGAATAGAACCATGCTCGACGAACTTTCCGCACGCATTTCCGCCGTGAAGGAACACCTCGCAGGAATGAGAGGTTATCTTTGACGTCGCCGGCAAAAAACGCCTCATCGGAGAACTCACCCGCCAGATGTCCAACGCCGATTTCTGGGAGGATCAGGCGGCGGCGCGCGCGCTCATCGAGAAAAAGAACAGCCTCGAAGCGGTCACCGAGCCCTATGACAAACTCGTGGCGCTGCAGGAAGAACTGGAAGTCATGGCCGCGCTGCTGGCCGAGGCTGGCGTGGAGTCTCCGGCGCATCCCGATGTGGTCGAACTGACCAGGCAAATCGCCGTTCTGGAAAAACAATACGCCCACGTGGAATTGCAATCGCTGATGGTCGGGCGGTTCGATGCCAATAACGCCTTCCTGACGCTGCACGCTGGCGCGGGCGGCACCGAGTCCTGCGACTGGGCCGCCATGCTCCTGCGAATGTATGACCGCTATTGCCAGCAGCAGGGGTTCGAGGTTTCCACCGTGGATTACCAGCCCGGCGATGAGGCCGGCATCAAGAGCGTCACGCTGATGGTGAGTGGCCCGTGGGCATACGGCTTTCTGAAGGCCGAGCGTGGCGTGCATCGTTTGGTGCGCATCAGCCCTTTCGATGCCAACAAGCGGCGGCACACCTCGTTTGCCTCGCTCGATGTCGTGGCGGAAATCAGCGACGACATCGAAGTCACCATCGAAGACAAAGATTTGCGCGTGGATACGTATCGCTCCAGCGGCGCGGGCGGGCAGCACGTCAACAAAACCGACAGCGCCATTCGCCTGACCCACTTGCCCACGGGCATCGTGGTGGCCTGCCAGGCGGAGCGCAGCCAGTTGGCCAACCGCAACAAGGCCATGAAAATCCTGCGCGCCAAAATCTACGAGCTGGAGCAGGACAAAAAACGCCGCGAGATGGAAAAGTTCTACGGTGAAAAAGGCGAGATTGCCTGGGGCCACCAAATCCGCTCGTATGTTTTGCAGCCCTACACCATGGCCAAAGACCACCGCACCGATGTGGAAACCAGCCAGGTCTTCGAGGTGCTCGATGGCGATTTGGGCCTCTTCATTGAGGCGTGGCTGAAACAAAATCGCAGCGAATCCGCCTCAACCCCGCCCGCGTAAACCCGCCGCCCAACCCCGAGCGGGCCATCGTCAAACACAGGGGGGAGTGCCGCTATGGCCGTTGTGCCGCGGACAGGCAATCCACCCAGAAGGCATCCGCCACATCATTCGTATGCGGCCGGGTGTCGTTGTAGCGGTCATGCCACAGCAGTTGGTCCCCCACCACCCGAACCCCGTACTCCACATCGTGCAAAACCATCGGTTTGGGCCCTTCCGGCGCGGCGATCATCCGTACCATGGCGGAAAAGGTGAACCCGCGCCCGAATGGGGCGTTGCCACAAGCAGCCCAGGTGGCATCGGCCTGATTGCTGGGCCGCAACCAACCCGGTGTCTGTCGTTCACGCAGTCCGCGGGTATCCATGACGATGAACGCCTTGTCGCGCCACTCATCCTGCGTGAGGCGCAAATGGCGGTCAATCGCCTGCAAACTGGCCCCCGCTTGACGATGCGCCTCGGCCGTTCCCTGGTTCGCCAGCAGCGCCAAAAACACCGGCACGATCAAAAAAGCGCTCCACTTGCCCGCGGGAATCCGATCCAGCACCACCGCCACCAACAGGCTGACGCCAACCGCCGGCAAAACATTCAGCCGGCCCGCCGTATACGAAGCCAGACTGATTGCCCATCCGGCCAATATCCAAACCATCCCAAAACTGGCGACCTGCCAGCCATTGAAAAACCGATCCGCGGACGGTTGACTGGAAGGGGAGTTCTCTCCCCCCGTCTTCTTTCCAGATTGCGCCAGTACGCGCAAACCCCAAATGACCAACACTGCCATCCCCGCATTGGCCACGAATAGAAGTCGTTTGGTCCAAAGTGGAATCGCCGAAAAATATTCAAATCCATTCACCATGGCCCCGAACATATATTCCCCCACCCACCAGTGCAGCAGGTGCCATGAATTCACGATGATGCCAT